>SXPO01000238.1 GCA_005793285.1 Nitrospiraceae bacterium | reverse complement strand
TGGACGGCCGAAGCCGTCGGCTCGGCTAGACGGTGGATTCGCGGTGGAATCGACGAAGTGATTGTCGGCGGCGGTGGAGTCAAAAATCGCGCTATCATGCAACAGCTCGCCGATGTTTTTGCGCCTGTCCCGGTGAGCGCGTTCGAATCGCAGGGGTGGGACAGCAAGGCCATCGAAGCCGTCGCGTTTGCGGTGTTGGCCTATCAAACTGCGATGGAGCAATGTGGAAATGTTCCCTCCGTCACCGGAGCTGCCCACCCGGCCCTGTTGGGCTGCATCGTTCCCAGCGGACCAGGTTGGCTTGCTCGGCTGCGTTCTCCTCGACGGCGAAAGTAATGATCGATGATGGATGCTATCCGAAGGATGTTTTCCATATCAAAAAAGACAACCGGCCCATCCGCCGGTTTCTCGCTACCGCCCGGTATTGCCGTGGCATCCGCTCCATTGCTTACGGAAGCTGAAATTGCTCTCTACAATCTTCTGCAGATGGCTGCCCAAGATCGGTACCTGGTGTTCGCTGACGTGCCGCTCTGGTCTTTTGTGTCGGTTGAAGCGATGGGAAAGTCCCGATTGATGCTGTTGAACCACATGGCCCTCAAACGAGTCGATTTCGCATTGGTCCACCCGGGGTCACGGCATGTGGAGCAAGTGGTACAGCTTGAAGAGACGTCTCCAGAGCCTCATGAGATAGAGCGCCAACGCGTGATCGAGTCGATGCTGGATGCGGCAGGAATCAAACTGGTGACGGTGGGGGCGACAAAATCCTATACGATTCCCGAGATCACGGCGCTTCTGGGCCTTGCAACGGATGAGTAATATCCGCAAACCGTCGTGCGCCGGCGCTGCAACGGACACATTGGCGGAACCCCATGAGTGAAGAATCTATTCCGCCAAATCCCTTGGGTGGGAAGACGCTGATTGTCGATGCGCTGGATCAGCAGGGTTATGCTCTGCCGAGTGAGGCTCTCAAGGAGGCGGCTGATCGGGACCAGATCTACATCCGTCCTGGCCTGTATGAGGACAAGGTGTTCGTTAGTGAGCGATCGGTACGGCTTGTGGGCGCAGGGCGTGATGTTGTGCAAATCTTCAGCCGGCGAAGCGGTCCGCTGTATTTGCAGCGGGTCACGGGCGGCCAAATTTCCGGCATCACATTCCGCTATGTCGGCAGTGACCAACACTCGGCGATAAATGTGCTCGACTCCACCTGTGTGATTACTCAGTGCCGGGCGATGGAAGGGATTTTGTCAGGGGTATTGTTGTATGGGCCGGAATGCCGGGCGACGTTTTCCGACAATGAAGTGTGCCGCAACCGTGAGTCCGGCATCTTTGTGTTTGCCGGGGCACAACCACGAATCGCCGGAAATCGCTGCGTAGACAATCACCATTTTGGGATTGCGGTGCGCGATTCTGGCAGCTATCCGGAGATGGTGCGCAACCTTTGCGAGGCAAACATGCTCAGCGGGATGCTCTTGTTTCACCACGGGGGAGGATTAATTCTGGACAATCATTGCACCGGCAATCAACATTGGGGTGTACTGGTGACGCCGGACTCTCATCCAAACCCAACGCCCACGGAGCTTTCTGCGATGAATCGCCTCGAAGAAAATCCACGCGGCGCCTATACAATATCGGATCAGCCTCTCGCCGACATCGGCCGGTAGCCAGCTGGGCAACTGACGGTTGGGATGGAGGCGCCGGGCGGGTTCGAACCGCCGCATCGCAGTTTTGCAGACTGCTCCCTTACCACTTGGGTACGGCGCCTCACGAGGGCGGCATTATAGTCGTTTCTATTTCGTGAACACAACATGACAGATCCGGCACACTCGCGAACTATCCCTCACCGGCCATGCCGGACGATCCAATATTCGTTCGCCCGAGAGGCGACTGAATCCCGTTCCGAGAACCTGCGCTTGCGAGAAGAATCCCGAACAAGATCAGCATAGCAATGCCAAGATGGTGATAGCTCTTCAGCACCTCCCATCTGGCCGAGCCCACAACTTCGTAATTCAACACCATTGTAAGCACAATATATGCGGCCAACAGGGCATAGCCAATATGGCTCAACCCGCCGCTCATTCGCGCCGCAGCGGCCATCACGACGAATGCCGCTGGTATCATCCACACCAGATGTTGATCCCAGGTGATCGGAGAGAACAACAAGGCCAGGATCAGGGTGCCGGCACAGTCTCGCGCCCACGAGGGATCTCCAGGCCCTTGGAACGCACGCCGACTGGACCAGGCAAAGAGCCCGAGCAGACCGAGCCCCGTGACCGCGACGATTGTATTGGCGGCTGAGGAAGGCAAATCCATCACCGGCTTGTATCCGTGGTCCACTTGCCGAAGCCGGTGCGTCGGTGGGTATGTCACCAGATATCGCAGCATCGTATGCCGGAGCGAGAGGTTGGCCTTTTGCAGTTCGTTTTCTTGCCGGCCCTCCGCTTGCCGATCCAGTACGGACAACAGGGCATTCTGCGTCCATTCGGTGTGATGCTCCCACCAACTCGTGGGTCCCATATACAGAACGGGCAGTATGATCCAGGCTACCGTGGCCAGTATCGTGTATACGGCGACACGCCACTGCCGCTTCCATAGAAACAGAATCACGAACAGCGCCGGGGTGATCTTGAGAACGATGCCGAGCCCGACCAAGGCCGCGCCTAGCCGTTCTTTTCCCGCCCATATCGCATAGATCCCGCCGGTCAGAATGCCCAGCAACATGAGATGCGGCCCGCCGTCGTCGAGATCATTCAAAACGAATTGCAGCGTCAACGCACCTGCGCCTACGCCGAGCAGCAGCAACCGCCCGCCTGTCAGCGCGCCGGCGCCGAACAACATGCGATGCATGAATCGGATAGTGAGAACCAAGCATCCAACGGCGACGGCGTAACGCAAGGCCAAACTTGGGTTTCTGTCCAGCACAAGCAAGGGAGCGAAGTAGATGCCGGTGGTCGGCAAATACATATAGCAGTAGTCATTGGCGTAGAGATATTCCCCAGAGAGAAAGCGCCTGCCGATCTCGCGGTGAATATCGATGTCTCGAAAGTGAAACGAGCGCCCGAATGAGATGATGTATCCATGCACCACTGCGGCGATCACGAGGCTGACGTGGACCAGACGCGCAAAAAGAGGCGCCCTGATGAACTCACCGATCCAATGGCCCATGGGTTTCGATTCCTTCGGTCAGCGCACACAGAACCACTACCGCAACACCTTGTCGACGATGCTTGACGATGGGGGATCCGAGAGCTGACACACACAGCAGAATCGCGAGCTTCTGAGCAGAGTGCTTACCGGCGGGGCAATACTGGAATTTCCTTCCCGAGCGTCGAGGGCCGGTCCGACTCTGGATTGAGAGATTCCCACCCCTCTGTTGCGGCAGGGGCGACGGTCTCTCCATTTCCTTCGGCTTCTTTTTCTTTGGCCAGCTGTTCCACTTCAAAAATCAGCGTGTCCATCAATTCTTCCATCGGCACCTTCCGGACGAGCTTGCCCTTCTTGAACAGAATCCCTTTGCCCTCGCCACCGGCGATGCCGATGTCAGCTTCCTTGCCCTCTCCAATACCGTTGACCACACAGCCGAGCACCGAAACGTTCAACGGAGTTTTGATGTGGCCAAGCTTCTTTTCCAGCTCATTCGCCATACGCACGACGTCAATCTCAACACGACCGCACGTAGGACAGGCGATCACATTGATCCCACGATGCCGCAGCTCCAGAGATTTCAAGATCTCAAATCCGACCTTGACCTCTTCAACCGGATCGGCGGCGAGCGAAACACGAAGCGTATCGCCGATCCCCTGGGCCAACAAATAGCCCAGCCCCATCGCCGACTTTACGGCGCCGGTCATGGCCGTACCGGCTTCCGTAATGCCGATATGCAGCGGATAATCGGACTGCATCGCAAAAAGCCAGTAGGCATCGATGGCATGTTTGACATCGGACGCCTTGAGCGACACCTTCATATTGGTGAAGCCGACGTCCTCCAATGCATGCACCGCGTTGAGCGCCGATTCGGAGAGGGCTTCTGGGGAAGGCCATCCGTACTTATCCAACAACGGCCGTTCGAGCGAGCCTCCGTTCACGCCGACTCGGATCGGAATGCCATGATCATTGACGGCCTTGATCACTTCTTCCACTTTCCACCAGGCACCGATGTTGCCGGGATTGATACGAACACAATCGACCACTGCGGCGGATTTCAACGCAAGACGGTAATCAAAGTGGATGTCCGCAATCAACGGCACCGTCATCGCGGCTTTGATCTGAGGGAGGACTGCGGCGGCTTCCTCATCCGGCACGGCCACACGGATAAGTTCACACCCAGCAGCCTCCAGCTGGAGGATCTGCTCGACAGTCTTTCCGACATCCCGCGTGTCGGTCGAGCACATCGACTGCACGGACACCGGCGCATCGCCGCCGACCTTGACCTTGCCGACCTGAACCTGCCGAGTTTTCCGCCTGTTAATGTGCATGGGAGCTTTTAGTACTTCTCAATCAGATTTTTATTCACAACGCAACATTCAACATTCGCACTACGCGCTCAGCTGCCCTGCTCGTCTCCGAGCGGGTGCTGGCTTCCCGACGCAACACCGGCAAACCGGCTCTTAGCAGTTGCCGGTGCGCTACCGACGAGCTCCTTGACGCTCTGGTAAATCCCTTCGGCGGTCAACCCATACCGCTCGCGCAGCAAATCTTGCGGGCCCTGTTCGATATACCAATCCGGCAGCCCAATAATCTTCGTTGTCACATCGCTGACTCCGGCTTCAGACAACGTTTCGAGCACCGCAGAGCCAAACCCACCCATTCTGCACCCTTCTTCAACAGTGACGACGTAGCGGACCCGTTTCGCGACATCGGCAATGAGTTCCTGATCAAGCGGCTTCGCAAATCTGGCATTCACCACAGCGGTGGAAACGCCTTCTTGACTGAGACGCTCGGCAGCCTGATGAGCCTGCCAGACCGACACTCCGATCGCGATAATCGCCACATCCGTCCCATCCTTGATCAACTCCCCTTTGCCAATAGGCAAGACCTGGGGCGCCGCATCCATCGTTACTCCGAGACTGACGCCGCGCGGATACCGCACGGAAATCGGACCGTTGTACTGCACGGCGGTCTTCATCATGTGCTGCAATTCGTTTTCATCTTTC
>SXPO01000237.1 GCA_005793285.1 Nitrospiraceae bacterium | reverse complement strand
CGATCTGTGCGTAAACTCAAACTCCGAGAAGGCACCAATACCGCCGTCCTGTTCGGCCACCACGATCAGCATCTCAAGCTGATTGAGGAGGGGTTAGGCGTGCGGCTGTCGGCGCGAGGCGAGGAACTCACTCTGGACGGTCTGCCCGAAGCGGTTCGCCAGGCGGAACGGATACTCCTCGAACTCGCATCCCTCACACATGACGGTATTACTCTGCATGCGGAGGATGTGACGCATGCCCTGAGCGCGTTGCGCCAAAGCCCCGATGCCCCCCTGAAAGATGTGCTTGCCAACCAGGCGATGATCGTCACAAAAAAGCGATTCGTTGGTCCTAAGTCGCCTACTCAAAAAGCGTACATCGAAGCGATTGAGCAGCACGATATTGTCATTGGTATTGGACCGGCCGGGACAGGCAAGACGTATCTTGCCATGGCCATGGCCGTGAGCGCTTTGATGAAGAAAGAAGTGAGCCGGATCGTGCTTGCGCGGCCGGCAGTCGAGGCCGGCGAGAAGCTTGGATTTCTGCCGGGCGACATGTATGAGAAGGTCAATCCGTATCTGCGCCCGCTCTACGATGCCTTGTTCGATATGATGGATATGGAACGGGCCAACCGCCTGATCGAGCGAGGCGATATTGAAATTGCGCCGCTGGCCTTCATGCGCGGGCGGACGTTGAACGATTCATTCGTCATTCTGGATGAAGCACAGAATGCCACGGCGGAGCAGATGAAAATGTTTCTGACACGGATGGGGTTCCATTCGAAAGTCGTGGTTACGGGCGATATTACACAAGTGGATTTGCCGAACGATCGGGTATCGGGTCTCATCGAAGTGAAGGAGATTTTGAGCGGGATCGACGGCATCGAATTCATTTACTTCGATGAGCGGGACGTCGTTCGTCACCGGTTAGTCCAGGATATTATCAAGGCGTATGATCGCCGCACGGACGTGACCGGCCAGGCTCGGAGCCAGGCGCCGTCTCAGCCGCTATCATCCGGATCTCGAAAGCCCACTCAGGGCCCCTCGGGCCAAGCTCACTAAATGGCTGTCTATCTTTGCGTTCGTGTTAAACGGCCGGTCATACGGCGGGCGGCTTTGGTGCGTGTGGCGGAGCTGGTTTTGGACGCGGTCGGAGAACAGCAGTCGGAATTGAGCATAGAACTGGTGGGCGATCGCCGCATGCGCCGTCTCAATAGACTGTATCGCAAGAAAGATCGAACGACGGACGTACTGGCTTTCCCTATGCGAGAAGCGCTCGCGCCCCATGCCGCAGGCCTCACGACGAACATGCTTGGCGATGTGGTAATCTCGGTCCCGCAGGCGCGTCGTCAGGCTATTGAAGCCGGGAGGCAATTGGACGAGGAAATTGTTTCCCTGCTGGTGCACGGCCTGTTGCATCTGTGCGGATATGATCACGAGCGAAGCGAAAAGGAAGCGGCTCGCATGCATCGGCGTGAACGGCAACTCTTGAGGGCGATTGGTTCTGCCCCGCGTCTGGTGATTCATCGAACGGTGAAGACGGAGAGGAGACCCTGACGGTGGGATGGTTTCAACGCTTGAACGAGGGGCTCGGCAAGACCCGGCATGCGGTGCGGCAGTCGCTCGACCGGTTTCTCGGACGCACTCCGGATCCGGCCCTGCTCGAAGAACTCGAAGCGGCTCTGCTCAGCGCCGATCTGGGCGCTCGCGTCGTCGATCGGCTGATGCTCCAGGTAACTGAGCGCGCGCGTGGCGTTGACGCAGCGACGTCGCATGGAATCCAAAACGTGTTAAGCCGGACGCTGTACGACGTGCTCAAGCCGGTCTCCGGACCGTCGCTCGAACAGTTGATCGACCAAGGCCCCAAACCGTTCGTCATCCTGGCGGTTGGGGTGAATGGAGTAGGGAAAACGACGACGATCGCCAAGATGGCGCAGCGGTTGGCGCAAGGCGGACGGCAGCCGCTGCTGGTTGCCGGAGATACGTTCCGCGCGGCGGCGATCGATCAGCTGCAAGTGTGGGCGGATCGAATCGGAGCCCAAGTCATTCGTCAGCGTCACGGGGCCGATCCGGCGGCGGTCGCGTTCGACGGAATTGCGGCAGCGAAGGCGCGCGCAGCGGATGTGGCGCTCATCGATACGGCCGGCCGGCTGCATACCAAATCCAACCTCATGGACGAACTGCGCAAGATGAAGCGTGTCATCGGCCAGGAGTTACCGGGAGCGCCCCATGAAGTGTTGTTGGTATTGGATGCGACGGTCGGGCAAAACGCGCTGGCCCAAGCCCGCCAATTCCACGACGCCGTGGGTGTGACGGGCATAGTCTTGACGAAGCTCGATGGTACGGCGCGTGGGGGCATTGTCGTCGCGATTGCCGAAGAGCTGAACATTCCCGTTCGTCTGATTGGTGTGGGGGAAGGAATTGAAGATCTCCAGGATTTCAATCCTGAAGCTTTTGTTGCAGCCCTCTTCGGCCAACCGGCCGCCTACTCATAACTCTGCATTGTTTTTCTCGTCTTCCAGATTCCGCGCTAATGTTTCTCCGCTTGTACTCGTCTGCCGCGAGTGTTAATAGTTCTCCCGATGTTTTTCAGAACCTACTCCGTGTATTCCATTATCGGACTTCTCTGTATCGCCGGTATTGTGGCCCCCGGCGCGGCTGCGTCGTCTGTTTCCGATCGTCCTGTCGTCCTCAGCCATGATCTCGCCGTCGAGTTGCGTCCTTCTACCCATGAGTTAATTGGACGAGATCAGATCAATGTCAAATTGCCGATT
>SXPO01000236.1 GCA_005793285.1 Nitrospiraceae bacterium | reverse complement strand
GGCAAAGGGGGCCATTCGGCTGCTCATTCTGTCCTGCCTCGCCCCTCTGATCTCTGGCTGCGTTTCCGTCGCTGCTGCCGAATCGGATCCTGGCCGTCAACGGATTCGAGATCTGGGCATCGTCATCGGTTCCTATCAGCCCGGCCCCCTCAATGCCATTACTGACGTAGCCGGCGTGAAAGTCGGTCACACGACCCTCATCCAAGGGGAGGGGCCACTCAAGCCAGGCCAGGGTCCAGTCCGTACCGGTGTCACGGTTGTGATTCCGCGCGACGATGCCTGGCACAAGAAGGTGCCGGCCGGGTCATTTGTGCTGAACGGCACCGGCGAAATGACAGGCCTTTCATGGGTCGCCGAATCAGGCTTTCTGGAATATCCCATTGCGCTCACGAATACGCTGAATGTCCCGCTTGTCGCCAACGGCGTCATGAGCTGGATGATCAAGCACAATCCCGAGATCGGCATCTCCGACGACACGCTTACGCCGGTGGTCGCTGAATGCGACGACGGGCGGTTGAATGACATCCAAGGCCGCCATGTGTCCGAGCAGGATGTGATCGCCGCACTCGATCGCGCGAGCATCGGACCAGTGAAAGAAGGCGCGGTCGGGGCAGGCACCGGCATGATCTCCTATGGATTTAAGGGAGGCATCGGCACCTCGTCGAGAAAATTGCCTGAGAAAGAAGGCGGCTACAGCATCGGGGTGCTCGTCAATGCCAACCATGGCCGCAGGCCTGAATTGGTCATTGCGGGTGTGCCGGTCGGCAAGCTCTATAAACCGCCTCAGCCTATGTCCGAAGCCCTCGCGCCTGGCCAGAGCGAAGGATCTATCATTGTGATCATCGCCACCGATGCCCCACTCGACAGTCGGCAGCTCACCAGATTGGCCAAGCGCGCTGCGCTCGGCCTCGCCCGCACCGGCTCCACCGCGCGTCATGGCAGCGGCGACTTTATGCTCGCCTTCTCAACCGCCAACATCATTCCCCATTATCCAAAAGACCAGACCTATACGGTGACCCATCTCGCCGATACTCATCTGAATCCGCTCATCACCGCCACGGTGGAATCCACTGAAGAGGCTATTCTCAACGCCCTCACCATGGCGACGACGGTCACAGGCCGTGACGGTCATCGCGTCGAGGCTATCGACCTCGATCGTGTCAAAGCGTTGCTGGACGGTTCATTCCGGAACTGATTCCCCAATTCTCAATGCCGAGTAAGATGCACATCCTTGGATGAGACTTGCAATTTCGCTCCCCCGCTCGGTATTCTCCAGTCGCCTCAGATTTGGAGAGCAACCAGATGAATGAGTATCAAATCGGCGGAGGCTTGCGGTTGCTGACGGCGGTCGAAAAGACCGAAGCCTTCGGCGAGTTTTTGAAGACCCGCATGGTCCGTGCCCTCGAAACCGAGGATCCGACGGAACTCCACTACCTGCTCGCGCAGGTCGACGACTACCATTCCTATCTGTGGCGGTATTACAAACAATTGGCACAGACTAGGTCTCAACGCATAGATCCAGGCGTCTGACGTTTCCGGTATTTTCCACCCGCGCGCATGCTCAGCCCCTTGCCCCCATCACATCCGCAGACCACCGCATTGCGCTTTGCATCGGCACTGTCCAAACGATCGGATACGGAAGCGGCAGCTCGCGACCTGGCCGATGAAATCCGAGCCAAATTCGATCGCGCCTCGATCGATCTCGCCTGTCTATTCTTTTCAGCCCATCATGCCTCCAAAGCCGAGCTCTTAGCGGCCATGATCCAGCAGTCCCTTCACCCGCGCATGATGGTCGGGTGCAGCGGGGAAGGGGTGATTGCCGGCGCAGAAGAATTGGAAACAGCTCCGGCGATCACGCTCTGGGCTGCATCATTGCCCGATGTGGCACTGGAGCCGATTCGGTTATCGTTCTCGCCCCTGCAGGATCAGTTTCGGCTATCCGGTTGGCCTGAACCGAGTGCCATCCAGTCCTCGTTTCTCCTGTTGGCCGATCCGTTCACCACCCCGATGGGAGAAGTTCTTGGACTGATCGATGAACGGTATCCGGGAGCCAAGGCCATCGGTGGATTAGCTGGAGGGGGGCAGGGTGAGGGAGAGAATCGATTGATCTTCCAAGGCGAAGTGCTGACGGGAGGATTAGTGGGAGTGCGGCTGTCCGGACCAGTGGCTGTCCGCCCGGTCATCTCGCAGGGATGCCGGCTCATTGGCGATCGGTTCGTCGTCACAAAGGCCGAGCACAATCTTATGTATGAGCTCGGCGGTGTTCCGGCCCTGGAGCGGTTACAGGCGGTCTTTGAGTCATTGCCGGAGGAGGACCGGCGCCACGCCCATCAGGCCTTACATCTCGGCATCGTCATCGATGAACATCGGGACCGGTTTGAGCGGGGCGATTTTCTTGTCAGGAATCTCGTTGGAGCCGATCAAACGACCGGATCGGTGGCGGTCGGCGATGTCGTGCAGGAAGGACAAACCGTGCAGTTCCAGCTTCGGGATGCCAAATCAGCCAGCGAGGATTTGAATTTGCTGCTGGCTTCCGATCGGGCTGCCCATCGCAATCAGCCGCTTGGAGCCCTCATGTTCAGTTGCTGTGGACGAGGACGGGGCTTGTTTGGGAAGCCCAATCACGACGCAGCGACCATGGCAGACCGGTTGGGTGCGATCCCTCTGGCAGGATTTTTTGCGCAGGGTGAAATCGGACCAGTCGGTGGCAGAAACTTTCTGCATGGCTATACGGCCTGTATGGCGCTCTTTGCTGAGCAGGATTCTGCGAAAGTAACGATGTGAAAAGTGGCATCATTTGCAACGCCGTTCGATGCGGCACAAGGAGGACGTATGAGAGGCCGAGTCACCCTAGGCATCATCATGACGTTGGTTTTCACACCATTATTCGGATGGGGAGGCACTATGACTGCGAACGAGAAGGGCTCGAACGCCGGGGAGACGGTCACTGCGTCTGGGCTTAAATATGTCGATCAGGTAGTGGGGACAGGCGATGTCGCCGTCGCCGGCAAGACAGTGAATGTCCACTACACAGGGTGGCTGGAGAACGGAAAGAAATTCGATAGCTCAGTCGATCGTGGCCAGCCGTTTTCATTTCCTCTCGGCGCCGGGCGGGTCATCAAAGGGTGGGATGAAGGGGTGCAAGGCATGAAAATAGGCGGCAAACGCAAGCTAACGATTCCATCAGACCTGGGCTATGGTTCGCGCGGAGCCGGTGGAGTAATTCCACCAAACGCCACACTCATTTTTGACGTCGAGTTACTCGGAGTGCGCTGACTGTCGTCAGGACCATTTAACTGTGGACTGCTCATTATGAATCAGACGCCGCTCATCGCCCAACATCGCGCCGCCGGCGCCAAGCTTGTCGATTTTGCCGGCTGGGAAATGCCCATCCAGTACAGCGGAGTAGTCGATGAATATCAGACGGTCAGGACCAAGGCCGGGTTGTTCGATGTGAGTCACATGGGCCGTATCGAAGTTAGTGGGGCAGGCGCCCTGGTTTTCTTACAGGGGGTCACCACCAATGACGTCGCCGCGCTTCAGCCCATGCAGGCGCAGTATTCGATGGTGTGTAACCGGCAGGGAGGTATCAAAGACGATATCTTTGTCTATCGATTGGCCGGCCCGAACGAATATCTGTTGTGCGTGAATGCGTCCAATCGCGACAAGATTCATTCATGGCTGCTGGAGCATGGCGCAAGCGTTCCCGGCTGCCGAATCCATGATCGTTCGGCGGATATCGCGCAGATTGCTCTACAGGGCCCCGCCACGCGGGCAGTCGTGGCAACCTTTGGATCTACGGCGCTGGATGCGCTCAAGCTCAGAGAGTCGGCCATGGTCACAATCGAGTCGGTTCCTTGCATGGTCGCCAGGACCGGCTATACGGGTGAGTTCGGCTATGAGTTCTATGTCTATGGACCGCCGGCGCCGGTCTGGAATGCTCTGCTGGACAGGGGACAGTCCGTTGGCGCCAAGCCTGCAGGACTCGGCGCGCGCGATCTCCTGCGCCTGGAGATGGGCTATCTGCTCTATGGCAATGATATTGATGAAGCAACCACGCCGATTGAAGCCGGCGTAGAATGGGCCGTGAGTTTCACCAAGGGAGATTTTATCGGCCGCGATGCGTTATGGTCTCAGAAACAAGCTGGTCCAGGCCGCCGGTTCATTGCCTTCGAGCTTCTGGAAAAAGGCGTCCCACGGCATGGATTCAAGATTCGTGATCCTGCCACGTCGAACCCAGTCGGCGACGTCAGCAGCGGCAATCTGTCGCCTCGCTTACAAAAGGGGATCGGATTGGGCTACGTGCCGGCGGCCTAT
>SXPO01000028.1 GCA_005793285.1 Nitrospiraceae bacterium | reverse complement strand
TGGAGGAACGTCGCAGTTAATTAAGCTGCGAGTGCCAGTTCTTGATTGGCAGTTACATTTTCCCGGAGGATTTACGAGACCCCGAGAGCTCGACATGCACCGCTGACTTTAGTATCCCCGTCGATACCGGTCGCCCCCTTTCGTGAAAATCGTGAAGCGTCAATCGTCATTCGTGAAACGCAAGCTACCTTCCTGTCTTATACGAGATAGGCTTCACATTTCACGAACGACGTAGTGTATAGAGGCTCATCATACCCCACAGATCAAGGGGATGCCAGGGGAGGTCCGAAATGAGTGACAGGCCGTCCAACCACCAGATAAGTTGCCGTTATGCGCTCTTGAAGCGCGTGACTTTGGCAAACATGATCGCGGCGAAAGGGAGGGCAAGGCCCAGGAGCAATTGAACAATGAGCAGCGAGCCCAGCTCGCCGTAATCAGCCGCTGTTTGGATTGCGCCTGAGGCCCCGTCTTTGATTTCGCGGGTGACGACGAAGATCTCGTTCAGATATTTCGTGCCGAGCTGGCTGAGCGAGAGCGCCAGGTTGGTGAACGAGGCCATCACGGCAAAAAATGTGGCCTTCAAGTTGGCCGGTGCACTATTCGCAATCCAGGCCAGCAGCGGAATCATCGAGATCTGGCCGAGCGGCGACTCAAGTGCCGTATCCACCAAAGCGATAAATCGCGCATCCACCACCCCGCCGGTCATCCTTGCCGTCCATTCGTGCAGCCCGTAATACATGCCGACCATCGGCAGGGTGAGGATCGTCCCTACAAGAGTCAGAAACCCCACGACATAGGCGATCGATCGCTCCGCCATGAAGCGCCGGAAGACAAATAAACCGGCCAATGTCAGCACATTCGCGATCAGTGACAGGATGGACAAAAACTGCTGATCGAATTGCAGCTGGTCGATCATCCACCAGGTTGTGCCAGGACCGGTCCCGGGAATCGCGCGGAAGAGAAAGACCACCACCGCCGTTCCGACCAACGTGAATCGTTTGTCCGGCTCCAACTCCTTGACCAACTTGGCCATCAAGAACAGCACAATACTCATCGATCCGAGAAAGACGATCTCTTCACTATAGGTGAAGCCGCCCAATCCAACAGTCACAGTAAACGCTGCAAACAACAGGCTGCCGCCGAGTATCCACCAATTGGGTTGCGTTGTCTCTTCCGATGGTTCTCGTCCGTTGACCATCTGCTCGGCCTGTTCCCGCGTGAAACCCTGTTGAACCAATGCCGCCCAATGCCGCCGACGGAGCCACCAGGCCACCCCAAGGCCCAGCACCGAGACGAAAGGAATGATGAGCGCCATCAGATACACCTGCTGATACAGCTTCACCAGCTCGGCTTGCGGCAGTCCGGCGGTGCCGGCAAAAACATAGACATTGACCGTCGCCACGAGGACTCCGCCCCCGACAATCGCCACTCGGCCGAGCGTTTGCATCGTGGTATGCATCAGTTTGCGCGACGTCTCGTCGAACGGCTGCCCCCATTCGTCCACGCGGGGCACCGCTTCGACTGTCATCGCATCGGCAACGGCATCCTGAATGACATACCCGATCGGAGCCAGCAGCGTACTCAGTACAAACCAGGCCTCAGCCGGCATCACCGCGACCATCGCCTCGCGATTGCCGATCAGAGCCGCCATAATGCCAAGACTCATGGCGAGCAATCCGGCGCCCAACCCAACGAGCCAACTTTTCCAGCGCCAGAGGAGATCGATTGTATGGCCAATCGGCATCTTGAGCGCCCAGGGAATACCGGCCCAGAATCCGAGAGCGGCCAAGAAAGAAGCAGAGAGGCCAAGGTAGTCTTTGACAAAGAAGGTTCCGACGATCCCGGTAAGTCCTGAGATGCCGTAGGCCATATAGACCATGAGCGGAGGCAGGTAGGACAGTCTCATCTCCCGGCCCAGCGAGAGAATATTCCGATCGATCCAGATGAAAAGGCGATTCGGCATGGGGAGGATGAGGTTCAGGCGGAGACGATCGCGTCCGCTTCGATCTCAACCAGCATGTCCGGATCGATCAAGCGCGAGACTTCGACCATGGTCGTGGCAGGCCGGATGTTGCCAAAAATTTCTCCGTGTGCGCGGCCGACTTCCTGCCACTGATCGATGTTCGCCATGTAAATGCGGGTTCTGACTACGTCGTTGAGCGAGGCGCCGGCCTGCTTCAGCGCCGCTTCAATTGTCTTGAATGTCTGAATCGTCTGCGCATAGGGATCGCCCTTGCCGACAAGGCCGGACGGCGTCATTGCCGTCGAGCCCGATACGCAGAGAACTGCGCCGACCCGCACCGCGCGCGAGTACCCAATTTTGCCTTCCCAAGGCCCGCCGGTTGAAATATTCTGTCGTACCATTCGATTTCCTCCTACATGACAATGCCGCCACCCGCATGGATGTTCTGTCCTGTCAGCCAGCGGGCCTCTTCACTGACAACGAATGCCACCACATCGGCAATGTCCTGCGGAAGACCGATCCGCTTCAAGGGGGACAACTGGATGCCGATTTGTCGATAGTGATCCGTCATCATCCCGGTTTCGGTAAAGCCCGGCGAGATCGTATTGACCGTAATTCCCCGCACGGCCAGCTCTTGGGCCAATCCTTTCGTATATTGCTCCAGCGCGCCCTTGCTGCCGAGATAGGCCGTGGCGCCGGGGAAACTCAACTGGGTGCCGGCAGTGGAGATATTCACGATCCGTCCGCCGTCTTTGAGCGATTTCGCGGCTTCTTGCATCGCAAAATAGGGGCCTTTGGCATTCAGCGCGATAATCTGGTCGAAATCCTCCTCGGTCGTCTCCATCAATGGCTTCGGCATGAACCGGCCGGCATTGTTGACGAGACTGTCCAGCCGGCCGAATTGCTTCACCGTATCGGCGACCAGGCGGCGCGCGTCGGCTGCGACGCCCATGTCCGCCTGGACGGAGACGGCTTTCCCCCCCTTGGCCTGAATACCAGTGACAACTTGGCGCGCCTTCTCACTGCTCTTTGAAAAATTCACCACCACGATCGCGCCCTCTTCGGCAAATCGCTCCGCGATCGCCCGGCCGATGCCGTTCGATGCTCCGGTTACAATCGCGACTTTTCCACTGAGTCCCATTATTCACTCCTCCTCACAAAGAATATTCACCCAAGGACCGGTGATCCCGATTGATCCTACGGAGCCATCCACGAAATCCAGGCGGCGAGCTCAGGACCAGCCGTTCAGTCATCGCGCAGGTGGTTAATTTCGACGGGTGACAAGGGTCCGCACATGTTCTCTCATCTCTTCCGTAGACAGCCGCACACGATCGCCATGGCCGGCCAGCACCCATTCAAAGCGGTAATCGAGCAGCTTCTGGATCGAATCCACCAAGACACGCTTCCTCCACACCAGACGAGTCGGCGCCCCCAATGACCTCGACTGTGGATTCCACCACAGATGATCACCGGTGAAAAGAAATTTCTCCCGATAGAGCAGGGCCATGCTGCCGGCTGTGTGACCCGGAACAGGAACAGCCACAAATCCAGGGGACAGTTCGGCGTCGTCGGCTCCATCAATCACCCATTCGGCATCCGGCATGGCCTCGACATCGGCGCGATGAATGATCCGCTTGGCACCGAAATGCACGGCATACTTCCCGGCATCGGCCACATCGTCTTCGTGAGTCAGAAAAATACGCGCGATGCCGCCCTGCCGTTCGAAGGCCTCGATCAAATGTTTCACATACCGGGGCGAATCGACCAGCCAGTTGCCGTCCGGATGCGCGATGAAAAAGCTATTCGCCCCGAACGACTTGTCCGAATTGA
>SXPO01000235.1 GCA_005793285.1 Nitrospiraceae bacterium | reverse complement strand
GCGCGCCATTGCTTCAACGGCGCGGCAGCGATCACGCCGCTGATCACACCCATGACGGCTCCGCCCAGCACGTCGGTTGGGAAATGAGAACCACGAAGGATTCGGCTAAGCGCGACAAACGCCGCGATGCCCAGACACAGGGGGCCAACGGCAGGAAATCGTTTTGCCAGCACGGTCGCCACGGTAAAACTGGCGGCGGAGTGCCCGGAGGGAAACGAGTCAAGGCCGGAGGCCCAGGATGGAGCGAGTTGCCATTCTCCGGAATGGGCAAATTTTGGGCGGGGCCTGCCGATCAGATGCTTGAGTCCATTGACGATCAGTGCCGCAAGCCCGTGCGCAAGCAGGGTTTGAATCGCGGCTGCCTTGACCGCCGCCTGTGAAAAGAACCACCCGATCGCCAGGAGCCCCACGCTCACAGCAACCAGATGCGTCCCTTCGCCAATCCAATTGCCAGCGTCGCTGGTGAAGGCCATCCAGGGAATGGTGAGCTGGTTCCAGGGTAGATGGAACGTGACCGACCGCACATACCGGACGATCGGGAGATCAAACTGAGACAACCCCAGGAAGGTAATGACCAGCGCGGCGATAGAACAGGCTAGGGACGCGATTCTTATCCAGTGATGGGTGATGAGTGAGAAGTGAGAAGTGGTCGAACGACGAGAAAAACTTTGGCCTGCTTCTTCACGCATCACTCATGACTCATCACGGATCACTTCCCTAGGGAACCCAATCAGCCAGGAACACGTTGAACTCGCCCGGCTCCTTCGCATGGCGGTCTGAGACCCACACCAGGCGTTTTCCGTCCGGAGAAAACATGGGAAAACTGTTGAACCGCCCTTCCATCGTCAAACGCTCTAACCCCGTCCCGTCGTCGCCCACTAGATACAGATGAAAACTGGGCCGTCCTCCCTCGCCTCTGGTTTCCACATTGGAGGAGAAAATGATACGCCGGCCGTCAGGATGAAAGAAGGGGGAAAAGTTCGAGGCCCCGTTGGACGTCGCCTGTTTCTTGCCCGATCCATCGGCGTTCATAACAAAGATTTCGAGCTGTCCCGGCTCGACCAGCCCCTGCGCCAACAACTCTTGATACCGGACAATCTCAGCTGGATCAGTCGGGTGCGCTGCGCGATAGACGATCCGCCGGCTGTCCGGCGAGAAGAACGCCCCACCGTCGTAACCCACATCATCGGTCAACCGGCGAATCTTCGTGCCGTCGAGATTCATGGCATAGAGATCGAGATCCCCATCCTTCACCGAGGTCCACACGATCGTCTTGCCGTCCGGTGACACAGTAGCCTCTGCGTCATAGCCTGGCGTTGTCGTCAACCGCTGCAGCTCCTGACCGTCGATACCTACGGAATACACATCATAGTCATCGAGCGCCCAGCGATAGGCGCCGTCCCGTTTCGGCTTCGGAGGGCAATTCGGCCCGGCCGCATGCGTGGAAGAATACAGCAGCCGTCGATCGCCGGGATAAAAGTAGCCGCAGGTCGTTGCGCCCGCGCCGGTGCTCACGAGCCGCGCCTGAGTACCGTCCAGGTCCATGACGTACATCTGGTAACAACCCAGTCCGGTATCAGCCGGTCGCAGCCTGGGCGCAACCGCATCCTTCGTCCAATTGTTGGTAGATTGGAAAATGAGTTTATTCCCGTCGAATGAAAAATAGGCCTCGGCATTCTGACGGCCGACGGTAAGCTGGCGAATGTTGGCAATGTGGCGCTCGGTGGAACCGGACAAGGCCTTCGCAGGCTCTTTCGCCGGCTCACCAGCTGCCAACAATCCTGGTACTATCAGCCCCACGCAAAGACTCTTCAACATTACCCTTAGAGGCCTATTGCATCGATTCAATCCGCACCTCCTTCATCTCCGGCTCGTTCTGCCAGAGACCGCGCTTCACCGCAGCTCCGTCGTTGAATATGACATAGCTTTGCCAGCCGTAATAGAATAAAAACCGCGAGACCTTCGCAACCGCTTGGGAGGTCCCGCCATAGAGAATCGCGACAACGCTGCCCGGCACGTCCGCCCGATGGCAAGACAGCAATACCGCCGCCGCCGGCCCATGATGGGTCTGGCCGTCGATCTGGAACCCCTCACTCCCCAAAACGGCGAGATTTCCACAGGACTCTTGTACAATCGACTGAACCAGCCTCTGTTGATCAGGCCCTGCCAACAGGAGCACCGACCCCTCCGGCGGAAGAGGCCTGCCATCTATGGACAACACCCTGGTCCGCTGAGATTCCGGCAGTTGTGTTTCCTGATCGGTAATACGAGTGACGACTTGCTGCAACGGAGAAGCAGGATCCGTAAATGCCTTCACGACCGTTCGATGCCGGTCGGTCACATAGCCGTTCAGCATCGGCGGCAATTGCGCCCGTGCCAACCGGCGGAAGGCCATCAACTCCGGGTCAAGCTGTACCAGCAGAGGCTGATCCTGGACCGTCAACTCCGCCTTGTGTGCCGATGAGAGCCCGAGTGCTACCCATCTGGTTTCCGTGCCATTTTTCATCACGATCTTGACGGGAACCGCCAGCCGAAACGGACGGCCGCCCTGTTGAATCTGAACCGTCAGCCGCCAGGCATCACGCCCGTCAGTTCCACTCACTCGATAGGCGGCTGCCTCTCCCAATGACAAGGACGGCGCGCCACCCCGTTCGACCCATTGTTCAAAAAACCCCCGCAGATCCCGGCGGCTTTCCTCTGCAAACACAGCCTCGATGTTCTCCCAGTCGGCCACGCGATTACGATACCGGCTGATGAATGTCTTCAGTCCGCGCCAGAATGCTTCGTCTCCGATTTCTCGGCGCAGCAGATGAAACACGAAAGCGGACTTGTGATAGCCGATGGCATTGTCCCGTTCGTCGCTTTTCCGGACAAAGGCAGCCACCGGATAATCTTGGTCCGGAGCCACATGGACGCTATAGCCCTGGAGCATCAACCGCCGTTGCTCCATCGCTTGCCGGTCGTCGTGCATCCATTCGTGCCAATAGTAATTCGCCAAGTAGGTCGTCAGCCCTTCGACCCAATTGGCTTGATCGGCTCGATTGAATACCGAATTGCCGATCCATGAATGGACGATCTCGTGCCCCAGGGCATAGGGCTGCACATAGTGCCGTTTGATACTGCCGCTGCCGAGCAATGTAAACGACGGCATGCCGAGCCCGCTGGCGAAGAAGTTTTCCACTACTGCGAACTTCTCAAACGGAAACTCGCCCAAGATCGAAATATAGGCATCGAGGTAGTTCGACGTGGCGTCGAGATACTCGTCCGCCAGACCGGCATTGTCGGGAAAGAAATACGTCGCCAGCTCAATCGACTGCCCGTTGCGGCTTTTCCACGCGCGCGACTTGATGGCAAACTTATTGGCCACCAAGGTCAACGCTTCTGATCGATCCGAGACGACCCACGTCGAGGAAACGTGCTCTCCAGCCTCCGTCTCCGCTGTTTTTTCCCCTTGTGTCACCACCGACCACCCCTGCGGAACCAGGGCCGTGAGCCGATAGACACTAAGCGATCCTTCGATATCCGGATACCATTGGCTTTCGCCGCTCAGGTACACACCTTCTGGTCCGATATGTCCGGCTGTCTCGCTGGGCGTCACAAATCTCAGATGGCGCGGTTCTTTTGGCGGATCGTCGATGGCTCCCCGGTAGATCCATGCCAGTGTCACAAGCCCGTCGTGCGTCCCAGGAAGGGTAACGGTGACTCTTTGCGTAGCTGACTGCACAACTTGCTCTGTCGTAAACGACAATGTCGTATCAGAAAATGTGGTGGCGCTCGCTTCCGACCGAGCTTTGAGGAAGATGCGGTCGATCTTCACTGTCGGCGAGATCGAGAATGTCACCGTCATCGCACGAATCGGCAATTTGACATTGATCTGATCTCGTCCAATTAACTCATGGGTAGAAGGACGCAACTCGACGGCGAGATCATGGCTGAGGACGACAGGACGATCGGAAACAGACGACGCAGCCGCGCCGGGGGCCACAAGACCGGCGATACAGAGAAGTCCAATAATGGAATACACGGAGT
>SXPO01000234.1 GCA_005793285.1 Nitrospiraceae bacterium | reverse complement strand
TTTGAGCATCCTGCTCCAAGCCCTCTGCCTGCTCACCCTGACCGCCAGCCTGGCCTTTGCCGTGCCGATGCAAAACGACCCCAACGGCTTCGAGGGCATTCCCTGGGGCGCGGCCTTCTCGGAAACCGACACCTTCGTCAAAATTGAAGACGCAGGCCGCTCGCAAACCTACGAACTGAAGACCGGAGCTCCCTCACTCGGCCCAGCGAAGGTCGATTCCATGAGATTCCTGACCCTCGACGGGAAGTTCGCTCGCGTGACCGTCCGCTACCAAGGCAAGGCCACCCACGAGCAGGTCCTGGCCTATCTCCAATCCCGCTATGGCTCGCTCGACCGTACGCCGGGGCAGTTCACCGGAGGCCCCGTCAAGTTTTACAGTTGGACCGGGTTCGAGAGCGACATCAACCTCCGTTACGAAACCGCCACGGACCGGGGCATCATTTTCTTCGAGAGCCAGGAGCTCCGCCTCAAAACCACCGAAGGCAATTCCGCCACCGTGTTTTAACCGGCGTTCCTCCGTATCGATCTTCAAGTAGTTTGCGACGAACGGGAAAAATCGAGATTTCATGGAATATGACGGAAGATCGCTAACTTAGGTGCTCGCAGCGGCGGTGGTGACTTTCAAGTAATTTGCGAAAAAGAGGCCGGAACGGGAGAAGTTTCGCAAATCGACGGGCCTCTTAATTATGCCTTCACGAACGCTTCAAACCCGCTTCAATTCAAGAGAAAATCATTCAACGGGAGTCATGGGCCGGCAGAATCCTAGTGCCATTTTGGCACTGGGATGGCACTGGGAGCATTTTACAGGGTTTCTAACATCGAAAACCTACCGGATCGCCGCGCTAGGTGCGCCACCAAGTAATTTGCGAAAGATGGAAAAGACCTGTGGATATCCGAGTCCCGAGTGCCACGGAAAATTCTCTAATCTCTGAAAAGTGACGGTCGGGTATCTAATTTAATACAGGCTGGCACCATTGGGCTATTTTGGTGCCACCATTATAGGCGACGGCGAGATGGGCATCGAGTAGGGACTGGCTGAGGTCTTTGCCGTCGGCGACCAGGCGACCCAACACTCTAAAATACTTGTCTCCACGGCTGGCCTGGACCAACCGGACCTCTTTCGCCTCACTCAAGAGCGTGCGGGCGAAATCACGCGCCTCGCGAGCCAGCGCTTTTTCTTCCTCACATTGACCTTTGATCTCAGGGGTGTCGATCCCGAGGAGTCTGACCGGGATATGGTCCCCGAATAGCGGAGGGACGCCAGGGATCGAAATCATGCAGGTGTCCCCATCATAGCAGGTGTGATAGGTGACTGGGCCAACATCCCATGTCGTTTGTGCCTGGACCGGCTGAACTCCCAAGAGTAAAACGCCAACGACGACACTGACGAATCTCTTCACGGTAGCTGCACCACAGTGATCGTCCACTCCCCTTGGCTAACGATTTTCAGAGAAAACGTTCCACCTTTGGCCTGATACGTTGCGCCAGTTCCGGGGATCGTGGTGTGCGCCAGTCGTTCGAGCGGTTCTCCCTCCCGGTCTAACTTCCAGACGGTGATTTCCTTCGTCGAGCTCCAGCGGGTCTCCCAATGATCTTTGACTGTGAATGGACGAAGAGCACGGCTTCCGTTCGCCGACTGCGTGAAAACCACAGGCTCCTCGGCGGCGACGTTCAGCGACGCGACGAGACAGAGCAAGATGGATCCCAGGATAGTCTTCATTGGTCCTCCATGTTCAATCCGTCCGCCGTTTGAACGGGATCACGCGGCCAGAATCATGCGGTCGGCTATCGCTATCGCACGGAGACTCACTCTCCACAGCGACACGGATCATTCTGATGGTGCTCCCGATTTCCTGCCGATACCGTCCGTTCGTGCGAGCTAATAATTCGCCAAGCTCTAGGAGGAGTTGCCGATCGGCTACCGGCATCTCGGAACAAAACAACTGTGAGAGCGCAGCGTCTGGATCATGATCCATTACCCTCCTTCGGGCGGGGCAGCTTCCGGCGCGATTGCACGACCAGTTCGATGATCTTCAATTGCCCAATAAGATGCTGATGCACATCAGCTTGCCCGGACCGTAACGCATCAAGCATGCGGAGAACGGTACGCCGTTCATCCTCACCCAGCCCCACCAGCGATACGGCATCGGGAGTATATACGCCTGGCGGCTCGCTGACTACCGTTGAACTGGTTGGAATGGGACGACGCTCTTACGCGCGAAGCTCCACAAGCGAACCACGCGCGGCCAATACCGGAACTATCAATACGTCCGCGCCGGCAAAGACCTCACCGATCCGCAGACCGAATCGTTCAAGGGGGACGGCTCGAAGCGGACGTGGAACGTCGGCTATCCTGTGGCGCAGGTCCCATCGAATCTCAACGTGAACGGCGGCGCCGCGAAGACGCTCGGCATCCGCAGCGTCGACAGCGGCAAGCAGTTCTACTGGAACAAGGATTCGACCGAAATCACGCAGGATCCCAGTGAGACGCTGCTCTCGACGTCCGACGTGCTCAACGTGACCTATATCGGCCTCTATGACGTGATCGTCGCCGCGCGGAAGGACAGCCTGGTCGCGGAGCGCCAGGGCGTGGAAGGCGGCAGCGGGATCTACGAGCACCTCGAAAATTTCACCAACCTGGACGGCCAGGATCTCGCCCTCGACAAGGCGCGCGGGCTGCTCGACAAGTTCGGGCGCATCCCGAATATCCTCCGCGCCTCGACCGACTTGCCGGGCCTCCAGACCGGGATGCTTGCGCCGGCGAATTTGAGCGAGCTAGGCCTCTCCGGCAATTGGCTCATCGAGTCCGTGCGCATCAGCAACCAGGGCACATTCCTGCGCTACGACATCGAGGCCGTGGACGGCGAACATCTGGGCGGCTGGGTGGAGTTCTGGAAGAAATTCTATGAAAGCAACCGCCAATTTGTGGCGCGCGAAAACGAAGTGATCAATTTTTTGATTCCCGCCGACGACCTGGTTGCCGTCACCGACAGCGTCACGGCCACATTGGCCACCGGCGCGACCGGCGAATGGGGCACAGGCGAGTTCGGAGAAGCGGAGTTCGGCTGATGCGTTGTGGGGCCCCCATGAAAGATCGACAGGATGCCAACGCCGATCGGCTGCGCCTCAGCGGCCGGGTCGAGGTGGTGCAGCAGTTCTATCGGATCCGGGACCGACGCGGCCGGTTCATCCGTCCGCGTTGCATCAAGACCGTGCGCGAGGTGCGGAGCAATCTCGTCGTCACCGCCGGGCGAACCTTCTTCTGCTCCCGCGCGCGCGCGAACAGCGACGGCCCACTCTCGCATTATGCCCTCGGCACCGATGCCACCGCGCCGAACGTGACGCAGACCGCGCTCGGCGCGGAAAGTTATCGCGCGGTGTTCACGCGATCGAGTGCCCTCAATGGCCAGCTCGAACTAACGCTGCATCTCGGCCGCACGCAAGGCAACGGCATCACCTATCGAGAGGGCGGCGCCTTCACCGCCGCCAGCGGCGGCACCATGGTCGCGCGGGTCACCTTTTCCGATAAAGCCAAAACCAACACCAACACCCTGACCGTGATCCACACCATCACGCTCTCAGCCAGCTGATCCGGAGGCCCTATGCCCGACTACGCCGCCGCCAACGAAGACATTTGGCCCTCGCAAAATGATGTCGCTCAGACCGCCGGCAACGGCAAGAAGCTGCTGGAGAATCAGTGGCAGGAGGTCATGGCAGCGCTCACGGCAGCGAACTTTGTCTATACTGGCGGCGTCCTGCCTGCCAGCTCGGCCAATCTCAACATCGACGTGCCGGCCTGCCAAGCGATGATCAGTGGCCGATTCGTGGACATTCCGGGTTCGACGACCATCACTGCCGCGGCCTCCGCGACAAGCCACGTGTATCTCAAGCTTTTGCGGGACGGGGCGAACCTCGTGACTGGAGCGGCCTTTGAGGTGAATACCGCCGGCACGCCCCCTGCCGACAGCGTGAAAATCGGCACCCTCGTCGCGAGCGGCTCCGCCATCACCAGCACGACCGACGCCCGCTCCTTCGCCGTTATCAATCAGGCGCGCATCATGAAGCCCAGCGTCGGCACGCCGGAACTCAAAACGGCCACGGGGAGTGCAACGGTGACGGACAGCGCAAACGTTATCTATGGAATTGTCCTCAATGACTATTCCTTCGCTCCCACATTGTATAGCTCCGACGGGAGTAGCACGTGGGGCATGTGGGTCCCCCAGACAACGGATCCTGCTAATACGGTTGCCAGAATTGCCATCTCCGGCGCCGCGAACGGTGTAACTTTCGGGGCACGTTGGCGCTACGTCACAGCCTCTGATGATCCCACCGTCTGGATTGCTGTCAATCCGGCATCGGGTGATGTTGTAGCTGTATGGGTGTCCGATGATCCGCCTTCCGTGACTGAGGATGTTTTTCTTGATGATCCAATGGAGGGACTGGTGCTTCGGAGACAGCAACGGATACTCCCCGTACAGCCGATCAGCGTGCCAAACAGCGAGCCAAAACTGATCCCACTGGAGATGTTGTCACAATTTGCGATCCCGCAAGCGGCCCTGGATGCGGCAGACCGCCACATCGAAGCGAAGAAGCTCAATCCGTCTAGGCGCCTGTATCGGGCATTGCAGTTTCACACCCGCGACATCGCGCCGAGCGGCTGGCTCCACCAGAATGGCATCTACAAAGCTGGTGAATTTCGCGCGTTGACGCCGCAGGAGCGCCGGCAACGCATGCGAACCTAAATGGTTACTGCCCGGCACGCTCGTCACCCCCATGCCGGCAGCTTGAGAGCCCTATGAAGGGCCGTTGAATGGGCAGACACAGACCGTTCCAAGGTCCGAGGAAGGTAGGCCTCCAGCGCCGGCTGGACACACCGCCTTGTAAGGCTTGTCGAGAGACAACCCGAGTTCACGACCGAGATCTGGCCCAGCGGTTCGCCGCCAGATCGGAACAGTTTGGCTCTTTGAAATAGCCGCACCGGCGCGGGCAAGCTCCCCGGCGAGGGTTGTACGTTTTTGAACGTGCCACCCTCGGGGTGTTTCTTCTGCTCGGTGTGAAATATTCCGTCGCAAATTGCGTGCAGGTTTTTCGCAAATTGGTTGTTGCGCTATACTCCGGCCGTCCTGCCGCAAACCCCCTCGTTTCTTGTCAGGAAACCTCCCCTCATGGTATTGTTCGACGGTGAGTAACCACTCACTCACTCGTGAGAGCTTGATGAAACAGACCGCTCGAACCATGCGCCCCTCCAGCAGAGAACGGCAGGCCGGCCTGATTACCGCGGCTGCGTCGCTCTTTGCCGCCAAGGGGTTCAACGGCACCACGACCAAAGAAATCGCCAAATCGGCTGGCGTGAGCGAGGCCCTGGTCTTCAAACATTTCCCGACGAAGCGGGCGCTCTATGCCGCGATTCTGGCGGAGAAAGTGACCGTCAACGAACTGCTCGAAGCGGTGGAGGAGGCCTCCAAGAAACGGGACGACCATCGCGTCTTCACCATGATCGCGAGCTCGCGCATTCGCCCCGACGTCGATTCGACCCTCTTGCGGCTCTTGCTCTTCAGCGCCTTGGAGGGGCATGAACTCTCCGAGATGTTCTTCGGCAAGCACCATAAAGTGTTCTACGACCACCTGGCTTCCTACATCCGGACCAGGATCGACGACGGAGCCTTTCGCCCGGTCGATCCCCTCCTGGCGGCCCGCGCCTTCATCGGCATGGTCGTCCATCACCGTTTGCTCCATGAAATCTTCGACGTTCCGATGCATCGATCCCACGAGGACACGGTCTCGACCTACGTCGATCTGTTCCTCACCGGTCTCATCAAGCAACCAGCCAGCCGTACGACGCCAGGGAGGCGTGCGCGATGAATTCCTTGAAGCAACATCCGATCGTCACGCTCGGCGTGATCATTTTCTTTGCCGTCACGGCCCTCGTCGTGTTTCGCCTCAGCAGCGGC
>SXPO01000233.1 GCA_005793285.1 Nitrospiraceae bacterium | reverse complement strand
GGAGAAGAGACCATCTCAGAAATCGGCGCGCGAGACAAAGGACGGAGCCCCTATGGAGCGTACGATCTGGCCGGCAATCTCTATGAATGGGTGATGGATTGGTATGCCGAAGACTATTACATGAACTTTGCGGCCAATCCGGCGGTCAATCCGCGCGGTCCCCTCGAGGGCTCGGTCAAGGTGCAACGCGGCGGATCGTATATCAACAGTCCCTATCGGCTGCGGTCCTCCTTCCGCACAAAAGGCGAGCCGGCAGAGCAAGACCCGAACGTCGGTTTTCGCTGCGCCCAAGATGTTCCTAAGCCGCATTAGCCCACATCACTTCTGGAAGACCTGGTGTTGGTTGGCACGTGTTATGCTTTATGACTGTCTGTGAGAAAACCTGGGAGACCCATTGACACCTCTTTCTAATAGGCGTACGAGGACAAGTGCGGCCTATGGTTTTTTGAAGAGCAAGAGATCGGACAGACCGCACGGCTGTCATCCAGGTCTCTTGATGACTTCACTGAGAAAGGAGGGTGGATATGGACGATTCGACGCCACCTGGTCCGTCAGGCCCGCCGATGCAGGAGCGGGGTTCTCGTCGGACGTGCTAGCCGACTCTCCACCGGCTGTGCCCTATCGGCACCTCAGGCCAACCGGATGGAAGCCATGTTGTGAGTGGGGATCGCTCGGCAGCATGAGGAATATCAGAACCTGGGATCGACGAGGTCTCCCCCGATTGGAATCTTATACTGCCGGCATCGAACGGGTCTAGCGGCCGCGACAATCGAACATCGATACGGCGTCCTAAGCGCCATCCACGGGCGGCCTCCCACCTAGTGCAAGGCCGCCCGTGGTGTATTTTGTATCGGAGATGCTTGTGAACCCTATTCGGTTCCGTCCCAAGGATGCACTGCCCTTGTCGTTCGCTGATGCGCTGGGTCGCATGGCCGCCCGGAAGTTCAACCCAGACAGGATCAAGTTGGATGATCTGGCAAAGTCCGGCTGAATTTTTGACGAATCTGAATAGCTAGGCCCGATCTGCCTTGTTTCTCGGGCGATGGCACCTTTACAATACCCTCGCGTTTCAGGATGTAAGGAGGTTAGTCATGAGCCTCGCCGACAATAAATGTATTCCCTGTCGTGGAGGAGTCCCGCCTGTGCCGAATGATCGTGCCGAGGCCTTACTAAAGGAATTGGGGCGAGGGTGGGCTCTCAATGGGCTAGGACATCTTGAGTGTTTGTATACGTTTAAAGATTTTTCACAGGCGTTGGCCTATGTGAACAAGGTGAGTGCCATTGCCGAGGCCGAAGGTCATCATCCCGATCTTTATCTCGCCTGGGGGAAGTGCAAAGTCGAAATTTGGACGCACAAGATCAATGGCCTGACGGAAAGCGACTTCTACCTGGCTGCCAAGGCCGACCGGGAGTTTGAGCCGTTCAGGGTTGCCACCAGCTAATTCGAATCCAACGTCCTGCCATGAACCAACGAGGCAGCAGATGAGTGACCAAGCCCAGGTGGCGCTCGTCAATATGCCGTTCAGCTATGCCAAGTATCCATCCATTCAACTAGGCACACTCTCCGCGCTCTTGAAATCAAGCGCGATTCCTGTTGACTGTCACCATCTGAACGTCCGATTTGCCCACCTAATCGGCGTTGAGTTGCACGAGAGTATTTGCGAGAAACGGGCGCTCTTCGGCGAGTGGCTCTTTTCCTCGCTTCTGTTTCGAGACAACCCAAAACGCACGGAGTATCCGCAGGTCTTCAAGCCGGTCTTCGCGCAGATGGCTCAAGAGAGCGGGAAGCCAGTCGGGTACTTCGAGGAGATGGCGACAAGGATTGCTCCCCAGTTTCTGACCTGGGCCCTCACGGCCATCGACTGGGGGCAATACAAGTTGGTCGGGTTTACTTCGACCTTCGATCAGAATGTCGCAAGTCTCACGATGGCCAAGCTCATCAAGGATCTATATCCAGAGGTGACGATCGTCTTCGGCGGGGCCAACTTCGACGGCGAGATGGGGCTTGAACACTTTCGGGCATTTCCTTTCATCGATCACGTCGTGGTTGGGGAGGGGGAGGAAAGCTTCTTGCCGTTAGTCCGCCGGATCCTGGACGGCAAGACAGAGGATTATCCGAACGGGGTGACCTACCGGGAAGGCGAGAAGGTCATGCTCACGCCGAATGCGTCGCTCTTTTCAGATTTTGCCAAGACCGGCCCACCCGATTATGACGACTATTACCGCCTGCTTGCAGAGTTGGGTCACAAGGAGCAGGGTCTTGAGCGTATTCTTTTGTACGAAGGCTCACGAGGCTGTTGGTGGGGAGAGAAACACCACTGTACGTTTTGCGGTCTCAACGCGCAGAGCATGAAGTTCCGGGCAAAGAAGCCCGAGCAGGTTTTAACGGAGATTGCTGAGCTCTCCCGACGCTACGATGCCGTGCGGTTTCGTCTTGTCGATAACATCATCGACATGACCTATATCGAGGGTCTCTTCGGCAAGCTGGCTGCGGATCATTGCGATCTGGATGTGTTTATCGAGACGAAGAGCAATCTCCAGAAGCATCAGATCAAGACGCTGGCCGCTGGCGGCGTGAAGTGTATGCAGCCAGGGCTGGAAAGCTTGAGCCTCAATCAGTTGCATGCGATGGACAAGGGCGCCACGCCGATGCAGAACATCATCTGCCTCAAGTGGAGCCTCTACTATCACGTGACGGTGCTCTGGAATATCTTGCTGGGGTTTCCAGGAGAGACGAACCAGGACTACCAGCGTCAACTTGATCTGATCCCGTCACTGCTTCACTTCCAGCCTCCGGAAGCCACAGGCAAATTCTGGTTGCAGCGGTTTAGCCCCTATTTCACCAGGCCACATGAGTACGGGATCCGCATCGCCGGGCCTGGGATGGCCTACGAATATGTGTACGACGCGCGGCAGGTCGATCTAAAAAAGATCGCCTACGATTTTGAATATGACCTCGATAACTGGCAGGTGGACCCACAGCTCTATCAGGAACTTGTCGCTGCGATTGAAAGTTGGCAGCGGCTCCACAAGTCCGGAGACCGGCCGTTTCTATATTATTCTAAAGCGCCGAACTATGTGACGATC
>SXPO01000232.1 GCA_005793285.1 Nitrospiraceae bacterium | reverse complement strand
TGTGAGACTGGACCGTAACCAGGGATGGTCAGTGACCCGCCCCGCTAATCTGGACCAATCGAGAGCTGAGAATATGGCCTGCGCATGATCGGTTTGCGCCGCTGAGGCGGCGTTGCGAGCCTACCCTATCAATCCCCTCAGAAGGGGCCCCTGAAATTCTGGCAGTGTGATACGTGGTAGCCTGGCTTCACCGAAGCCACCGGGTGGTGGCAAACCAGAGGAGCGAGGCGATGAAGAGAACGAGACGGAATCACGGCGCG
The DNA here is from genome assembly GCA_005793285.1 of Nitrospiraceae bacterium. Lineage (GTDB taxonomy): Bacteria > Nitrospirota > Nitrospiria > Nitrospirales > Nitrospiraceae > Nitrospira_D. Next base: position 3,455 of record SXPO01000232.1, on the reverse strand, counting down.
ACGTTTAAGGCCCACGTGGCCTTAGCGGCCGTTGGGATAACGGCGCTCCGCGGCATATATCCTTCTCTTTCTGGTGTAACCATCCGGCGCGACCTTCAGGACTACGCACGGCAGGAGAACGCTCTTGACTCCGGAGAAGAAAAGAATGTCCATACTGACGTTCCCACCTGACTATGGCCTCATCCTCCCTCACCATGGACTCGATCCGCGGCAACGTTTCTGCTGAGCCCGCCATCCATCGGTCCTGATTGCTGCCCGGCAGCCAGGGCTGCTGGTTCGGCGGATTGGCCTTCCATCCATCGATACAACACCGGCAGCAAGATCAGCGTCAGGAATGTCGATGAGGCCAGTCCTCCGATCACGACGATCGCCAGCGGACGTTGGACCTCCGACCCGATGCCGTTTGCGAAGGCGAGCGGCACCAGCCCAAGCAACGCCACTAGCGCCGTCATCAACACCGGGCGCAACCGCAAAAGCGCGCCTGAGGTGACCGCTTCATCCAAGCCATACCCGTCTTCACGAAGTTTGTTCATGTAGGACACGAGTACGATGCCGTTCAACACGGCGACACCAAACAAATTAATAAATCCGACGGAGGCCGGCACACTGAGATATTCCCCGGTCAGCCACAGGGCGACGATCCCGCCGATCAAGGCAAACGGCAGGTTCAATATGATGAGTGTCGCCTGGCGGAGTGAATTGAAGGTCGAATACAGCAACAAGAAGATCAAGCCGATGGTGATGGGAACGATGACCCGCAACTTGGCCATCGCCCGCTCCATATTCTCGAATGATCCACCCCAGACCACGGTGTAGCCGCTCGGAAGCGCGACACCTTCGGTGATTTTCTGCTGCGCTTCCTCGACCAAGCTGGCAATATCCCGTCCCTTCGTGTTGAAACCAATCGACACATATCGCTGGAGCCGTTCACGGCTGATCCGGCCAGGCCCTTCTTCGAGCTGCACCGTTGCAAGATCGGACAGCGGAATGAGGGCGCCGGCGCCATCGCTCATCAAAATGTTGCTGATCGTCTCGATACTGTCCCGGTATTGCTCAGGAAAACGGACCACCAGATCGAACCGTTGCTGTCCCTCATACACCCGCGTAGCCTCTTGGCCGCCGATTGCAGTCGTAATGAGCTGTCGCACGTCGGCCACGTTGATGCCGTGCCGGGCAATCTTTCCTCGGTCGATATCGATGGTGAGATAGGGCTGTCCGAATAACTGCTCCACCTTGATGTCACGGACACCGGAGACCCTGCCAAGCACACCGGCGATCTCGTCCGCCTTGATTTTGAGCACCTCCAGATCTTCGCCGAATAATTTGACCGTCGCTTCTGTCCGCACACCGGAAATCAATTCGTCGACCCGTTGTTGAATCGGCTGGCTGATGAGAAAGGTCGCGCCGGACACCTGCGACAGCCGCTCACGGAACTTCTGCATCAGATCGGGCATGGTCCTCGCCGTCGTCCATTGATCCAATGGCCGCAACCTGACAACGGGATCACTTTCGTTCGGTTCCTGGGGATCGTTCCCCAGTTCGGTCCGTCCCATTTTGGAGACCACCATCTCTACTTCTGGAAATTCCATGATCGCCTGCTGCATCCGCTTCTCGATCTCGATCGAGGCCTGGAGCGACACACTGGGCAGCCGGATCGTCTGCGGAGCCGCCGCTCCTTCGTTCAAGATCGGAATGAATTCACTTCCGAGAAACGGCACCAGACTGAGGCTGGCAAGCAGGGAACCGATCGCCAGCGCCACCACGACAGTTCGATGCCCAAGCGCCCATCCAAGCGCCGGCGCATAGAGCCCTTTCAGCTGACGGACGATCCAGGGATCCTGCTCAGACCCCCGCTTCAACATCAAGGAACAGAGGACAGGCGACAGTGTCAGCGACAAGATGAGCGACACCAACAACGCGATCATGATGGTGTAGGCCAGAGGCTTGAACATCTTGCCTTCCATCCCTTGCAGCGAAAGTAACGGGAGGAATACCAAGATGATGATGAGAATGCCGAAGACCACAGGCTGGCCGACTTCCTTCACGGCATCCGTAATCACCTGCAGCCGAGGCGCTGCGGCTGTCGAATGGTCCGAGAGATGGCGGTAGACATTCTCCACCACCACGACCGAGCCGTCTACGATCATGCCGATTGCGATAGCCAATCCACCCAGCGACATGAGATTCGCGGTCAAACCGGTTTGTCCCATGACAATAAAGGTGGCTAACGGCCCCAGCACCAGAGTGGCCACAACGATCACAGCGCTGCGAATATTGCCCAGAAAAAGAAACAGCACCACAATGACCAACAGCACGCCCTCGGCCAGCGACTTGTAGACCGTACTCAAGGCGGCGGTAATCAACTCGATCCGGTCGTAGAACGGCACAATCCGCAGCCCGTCCGGCAGCAGGCGTTTGGTATGGATCTCGTCGATGCGGCTTTTGATGCCTTCGACGACGTCGCGCGCGTTGCCGCCTCGCAGCATCAAGACAATCCCGCTCACCACCTCGCGATCGCCGTTCAACAGCGTGGCGCCGTGCCGGACGGCATGATCGACGAGCACCTGCGCCACGTCTCCCACGAATACCGGCGTACCGCCGGTTTCCTTCACGACGATCCGTTCAATGTCCTGAAGCGAGCGGATCAGACCCACACCCCGCACGATGTACTTCTCGGCATGTTTCTCCAAAATATTGCCGCCGGCGTTGGCGTTATTGCTGGCCACCGCCTCGAACACCTCATGCAACGTGATATTGTACTTGCGCAGCATGGCCGGCTCGACCAAGACTTGGTACTGCTTAACGTAGCCGCCCATCGAGTTGACGTCGATGACCTCGGGAGTGCTCTTCAACAGCGGCCGGATGATCCAGTCCTGGATAGTGCGTTCGTCGATCAGCCGGCGGTGGTCCGCCACCCCGTCCATCGAGACGCCCTTCGGTCCTTCCAAATAATATTGATACACTTCGCCCAAACCAGTGCTGTTCGGAACCAGCATCGGCTTGGCGCCGGGGGGAAGGAGCTCTTCGACTTCGAGCAGCCGCTCGAGAACCAGCTGACGCGCAAGATTGATGTCCATCGAGTCGTCGAACACAATCGTGACGAGCGAGAGACCGACTTTGGTGAGAGACCGCATTTCAGTCAGCGCGGGGACGCCCGTCAATTGGAGCTCGATCGGATACGTCACTAGACGTTCGACTTCCGCCGGTGAAAGGCCCGGCGCTTTGGTGACCACTTGCACCAGCACACTGGTCACGTCAGGAAATGCATCGATGGGGATGGTTCGAAACGCGTAGATGCCACCGGCGCCGACAATAACCGCGACGAGCACAACGAGAAGGCGTTGGCGAAGAGAAAAGTCGAGGAGACGCGAGACCATCAGGCCTGTTTCTTCAGCAGTTCGGACTTCAAGATGAAGGCGCCGTGAGTCACAACCGACTCACCCTCATTGAGGCCG
>SXPO01000231.1 GCA_005793285.1 Nitrospiraceae bacterium | reverse complement strand
CCCAGTGCCTGTCCGATGTCGGCGCACAAGGTTCGAATGTACGTGCCCTTTGAACAGACAACGTTCAAGGTCACATCCCGACCCTCGACAGCGAGAATATCCAGGGCATGAATGACGATCGTCCGCTCTGCCCGGTCAACGGTCTCACCAGCCCTCGCCGCCTTGTAGAGCGGTCTCCCGCCCACTTTCACCGCTGAATACATCGGCGGCATCTGCCGCTGGGGACCACGAAATCGCGCAATCGTTTCACGAAGCGCCTCTTCGCGGATCACACTCGGATCAGTGCATACAAGGACTTTGCCGGTGGCATCCTGCGTGTCAGTTGCTTCACCGAGGCGCAGAATCGCGCGGTATTCCTTATCCCAATCGACCAAGTATTCGGACACCCGCGTGGCGCGCCCCACCAACACCGGCAAAACCCCGGTCGCCGCCGGATCGAGCGTGCCCGCATGTCCAACCTTGACTCCTCCCAAGATCGCGCGGATCTTTGCCACAACATCGTGAGATGTCCAGCCAGCTTCCTTGTTGACGACAAGAACTCCGTCGGCAACTGCGGTTGTCGGACTTGTATGTGCGGCGATGCTCATCACTTATGATTCCGGCGTCGTCCGATCCGGATCCTCCGGCAGCGCCGGCGCACCGTCCTGCTTGCCGTCCTTATGCAATCCGTCCAAGAGCCGCATGATCCGATCGCCACGCAGACCGCTGACATCTTTCTTGAAGATCACTTCAGGAAGATATCGCAGCGTGAGGCGCCGCCCCAATTCAGCCCGCACAAATCCGCAGGCCTTCGACAACCCGGCAAAGGTGTCACGCTCGGCCTGCTCCGTTTCCATCGTCGTCACAAAGACGTGGGCGATTCTCAGATCCGCCGTCAACTCAACACCGGTCACCGTAACAGAATGCACCCGCGGATCTTTGATTTTTCGCATCAAGATATCCGCCACTTCCATCCGGATCTGATCGGCTACCCGATCGGCCCGTTTGTAGGTAGTCTTGGACATCGTGCGTTGACCTGCCGCTCTATCTATGACCGGCGGCACGTATCAAGCCGCCGTTATAGCAATTCGAGTTTGGTTCGGACAACCTCAACTGCAGGCATACTCTTGATGACGTTCAAAGCCTGCTCAAGCACCTGGTTGACGTGGCCGCCTTCATTCGCCACACAGGCCATGCCCAAGACCGCCTTCTGCCAGAGATCCTGTCCATCTACTTCAGCGACCGACAGATTGAATTTTCCGTGCAACCGGTCTTTTAAACTATGGAGCACTTGCCGTTTATCTTTGAGTGACCGGCTCTCCGAAATAAACAACTCGACGGTACAGAGACCGACAACCATATCCGCTACCGCACTGGCTCAGAGCTTGGCCGCAATTTTGTCGATGGCATAGGCCTCGATGATGTCGCCGACCTTCACATCATTGAAATTCTCAACGCTCAAGCCGCATTCGTATCCTTGCTGCACTTCTCGGACGTCGTCTTTGAAACGCCGCAACGATCCCAGCTTCCCCTGATAGACGACGACGTTGTCTCTGATCACGCGCACCCCGGCGCTCGCGCGTGAAATGGTTCCATCGACGACATAGGAACCGGCCACCGTCCCAGCCTTGGGAATTGTGAACACCTGGCGCACCTCAGCACGCCCCAACGAACGCTCTTTGAGGGTCGGCTCAAGCAAGCCTTCCATTGCAGCCTTGATATCGGCAATGGCATCGTAAATGATCGTGTACAACCGGATGTCGACGCCTTGCTGTTCCGCCAACGACGCGGCCTTTGGTTCCGGCCTGACATTGAAACCGATAATGATGGCGCGAGAGGCGGCGGCCAGCAGCACATCGGACTCCATGACCCCGCCCACGCCATTATGAATGACGCGCAACTTGACGGCGTCAGTCGACAGTTTCTCCACTGACCCGGCCAAGGCCTCGGACGATCCCTGGACATCCGTCTTGATGACAATGGCCAGCTCCTTCACCGATCCTTCCTGGATCTTTGCAAACAGGTCGTCGAGCGACACCTTGGCAGGACCGACCAACTCGGCGGCTCGCCGTTTCTGGGCACGCTCTTCGGCAATCTCTCGGGCAACCCGTTCGTCCGAAACTACCTGGAACACATCCCCGGCCGACGGAACTCCCGGGAGCCCGATGACTTCGACAGGAATGGAAGGCCCGGCTTGCTGCGCCTTCACCCCTCGATCGTCGATCAGCGCCCTGACGCGCCCGCTGAATGTTCCAACCACGTAGACATCACCCACTTTGAGCGTGCCACCCTGCACCAACACAGTCGCCACCGGACCGCGGCCCCGTTCGATCTTGGCTTCGATGACCGTGCCCTTAGCCTGCCGGTTGGGATCGGCCTTCAGCTCGAGCACCTCAGATTGGAGCAGGATCATTTCAAGCAATGTATCGAGCCCCGTCTTCTTCTTAGCGGACACTTCCACCATGATGGTGTCACCACCCCAGGCTTCCGAAATCAGTCCGTGCTCAGAGAGCGCATTTTTCACGCGATCAGGATTCGCTTCCGGCTTGTCGATATTGTTCATCGCCACGATCAATGGAACCCCGGCT
>SXPO01000027.1 GCA_005793285.1 Nitrospiraceae bacterium | reverse complement strand
CTCTTCCGCCGAGGTCTATGTGCATCGAATCGGCCGAACCGGCCGGGCCGGTCGTGAAGGCGCCGCCATCACCATCCTCGATCCGCGCGAACAACGCCTTTTGCGGAGCATCGAAATCCATACGAAATCCAAGGTGACCGTTGCGCAGGTTCCGACCGTCGCAGATCTTCGCGCCACCAGGCTGGAACGGACGAAGACGGCCGTCAAGGAGATTATGGACGCAGGAGAATTAGAACCTTTTCTGGCCGTCGCTGAGGCGCTGGCGGCTGCCGGCAGCCCGATCGAAGTGGCGGCAGCCGCGATGAAATTGATCCATCGCGCGCAAGGAGGCGACCGATCAGAGCAAGAGATTCCTGGCTCGCTCAGCCGTGCTCCTGAGCCCTATCGGCCTCAGCCTCGTTCTGCTCCCTATCAGGCGGGACGCCATCCGTCCGGAGATCGTCCAGGACGTCTCATCATGCGGCCAGGGACGAGGCCATCTGCCGGGAGAACAGGGCAGAGTGCCGGAGAACCGGGGATGGTGCGTTTGTATGTGGGAGCGGGACGAGAGTCCGGCATCAGGCCTGGCGACCTGGTCGGCGCGATTGCGAATGAAGCCAAGGTCAGCGCCGGCGTAATCGGCGCCATTGAAATCGAAGAGCGGTTTTCGATTGTGGATGTTCCCTCCGAGATGGCCAAGAAAATTCTGGAGTCGCTCAGCCGGTCCCGTATCAAAGGACGGAAGGTCCCCGTACGTGTCTTCACCGACTGACGGCTTGATAATGCCCAGCCTGGTTTGAGCGTGACCGTAGTGAAGAGTATGTTAGCGCCAACGGGGACTGTGGTTTATCCGGCTGTCGGATAATTCTCCGGCGAAGCAACCGGTTCCACCAGCATCTGTATGGCCTTGCTGGGTCGTAGGGTCATCAGCGGATTCGGGAGGATCGGCTGCGTATCCATTCGGCGGAGACCGACTCGCGATGCCACTGTCGCGACGATCAAGAGACCTTCCATTTCAGCAAAGGACTCGCCGAGACAACGTCGCGCGCCTCCGCCGAATGGAATATAGCAGAACGCCGGACGGTGCATCGCGGCGTCCTCTGAGAAACGGTCCGGATCGAATCGGTTCGGATCCGGAAACCATCGCGGATCTCGATGCAGACTCCAAGGGCTCAGGAACAGTCTGGCGCCAGGCGGCAGCCGTACGCCGGACGGCAGCCTGTCTTCCAAGCGGCTCACGCGGGTATGGAGGAGCCAGGCTGGTGGGTAGAGGCGAAGCGTTTCATCCCACATCATTTTTGTATAGCGTAGGCGTGGAATATCTGCCGCGGTCGGCAGCCGATCGCCCACGACGGTGGCTAATTCATCAGCCAGACGCGCGCGAACCATAGGGGATTGAGAAAGAAGCAGCCAAGTCCAAGTCAGCGCGCTCGCGGTCGTTTCATGCCCGGCCAACAGGAAGGTTACGAGTTCGTTCCGAATGTAGTCATCGCCCAGTGGCTGTCCCTCTCCGTCTGTTGCAGCAAGCAGCAGTGACAACAGATCGTGCCTGTGCTGCTGGTTTGCGCGCCGGTCTTGAATGAACTGTCGGATCATGGCATTCATGCGGCGATGCCCGTGAGAAAACTCACGATGGTCTGCCGTTGGAATCCAGAGCGGCAGTATCCTTGCGGACAGCGAGTCATATTGCTTTTTAATGAGGTGCTGGCCGGTTGTGATGGCCTGCGTAATCTCCACTGCCTCGGGACCGATATCCTGTCCAAACAGAAGTCGCCAGATAATTGAAAGGGTGAGTTGAGTCATTTCCTGGCCGATGTCGATCGTGCGGCCTTTCTGCCAGCTGTCGGCCAGGGCAGCGGCCTTTTCAACGATGAGTCCGGCATATGAATTGACATGGTCCCCATGGAAGAAGGGGAGAAACAATCGGCGCTGATGGTGATGGGCTGCGCCTTCTGCGTGCAGCACCCCCTGTCCGAAGATGCAGGATTCGACTGGAGGGACAGGCGCTTTTGTATAGTTGTCTTGATTGGCGACCAGCACGTGCCTGACGTCAGCTGGATGGTTCAGCAGATACATTGCCGGGTCTGGTTCGCGTAAGAGCAGTCCGGCGATTCGGCCCATCGGAAGCTTGACGATATCGCCATAGGCATGGCAGCACAGCAGAAACCCGAGGCTGTCCCGGCGAAACTCAGAAAAGAACCCGAACCAGCGGGATACCGGCGGGCCAGAGATAGGCACGGATTGAAGCGCGTTGCTGGTCATGCGACAGGCCTTGTGGGCGCGGGGAGCATACTGCATTGCCCCATAGTGCTGTCAATGTTCGGTCTCGAATTTCCCGTTGACGCCTTCGTTCTGATATGGGTACCCTGCAGGGCTTGCAACGTGAGTAAGGTCTGTCGATTGAATTGAAGGAGATCTATGCAAGAGTACGGGCTCTATTGGGCAATCGTGTGTTTGATTCTTGCGGGCTATGTGTTGGTCAAGGGGGTTACCGCTGCGCTTCGCCGGCGTCAACTTGGTTCCGACTCGTTGATTCCTCCTCCGGCCTATGGAGTCGTGGCGTCGATGTTGCTGACGTTTGGGTTGGGGTTTTTAAAACTTGAATTGCCCTGGTGGGGCTATCGGGCGGTATTTCCCGGCACGGCGTTTCTATTTTTTGGCATCATTTATGTGATCGGCCGCCGGCCGTCGTCGGCATGATGATGCGCGTCCGCCTCAGTATGATATGCTGCCAGGCGCTATGACTACCGATACCTCTCTTCTCGCTGAGCTGTCTGCTGCGACTGCACGGCGGCGAACATTTGCGATCATCAGCCATCCCGATGCAGGTAAAACCACGTTGACGGAAAAGTTGTTGCTGTACTCCGGACTGATCCGGACAGCCGGTATGGTGCGTGGACGCAAAGGCGGCAAGGCAACAGCATCTGATTGGATGGGCATGGAGCAGGAGCGCGGCATCTCAATTACCGCTTCGGCTATGCAATTTCCCTATAAGTATGCGGTAATCAATCTTCTCGATACCCCCGGCCACCAGGATTTCTCTGAAGATACCTATCGGACGCTGACGGCCGCCGACAGCGCCATCATGGTGATCGATGCCGCCAAGGGAGTGGAGGCACAAACACGCAAGCTCTTTGCCGTCTGCCGTCTGCGGCGCATTCCGGTTCTGACCCTGATCAATAAGATGGATTTGCCCGGCCGTCCCCCGCTGGATTTGATGACGGAAGTTGAGCAGGCGTTGAACATTCATGCCAGCGCGGTCAATTGGCCGATCGGATCGGGAAGCGAATTCGTCGGGATTGTGAACCGGGAGAACAGTCATGTGGAATTGTTCAGCCGGACCGCTCATGGCGGGGCGACAAAAGTGGATGTTGCTGCCATGGCATTGGCAAACCTTGCGCAGAGCGGCAGGGTTTCACAGGAGGTTCTGGAACAGGTTCGGCACGATTTGGAGTTACTGGAGATTGCTGGAAATCCATTCCATCGTGCATCATTTCTCCAGGGGGAGGTCACGCCGGTGTTTTTCGCGTCGGCGCTGACGAATTTCGGCATCGAGAGTTTCTTGGATGCCTTTGTGACGCTGGCGCCATCCCCCGGCGCAAGGCCAGCCGATGCCGAGCATGGAACGGAACTGTCTATCGACCCGATCGAACGACCGTTCAGTGCCTATGTCTTCAAGCTCCAGGCCAATATGAACCCCAAGCACCGGGACAGCACGGCATTTCTGCGGGTCTGTTCCGGGCGATTTGAGCGGGACATGGTGGTGAAGCATCATCGGTTAGGTAAGGAGGTCCGGCTCTCCAGGCCGCACAGCTTAGTGGCGCAGGAACGGAGCACGGTAGAGGAAGCCTTTCCCGGCGACATCATCGGAATCATCAATCCAGGACTGTTTGCCATCGGCGATACCATTTCGACGGCCGGAGGATTCAACTTCAAACCCTTGCCGCAGTTCCAACCGGAGATTTTCGCGCGCATCCGCCCAAGCGACGTCGGCAAACGTAAACCGTTTGATAAAGGCATGTGGCAGATGACGCAAGAGGGGACCGTGCAGCTCATGCGCAGCCTGCACGACCAAGATCCGTTAATTGCCGCGGTCGGGCGGCTCCAATTCGATGTGCTCCAATACCGCCTTCGGGAAGAATACCGTGTTGAGACGGTGCTGGATGCCTTGCCGTTTACCTGCAGCGCGTGGCTGGATGGCGATCCCGCGACATTCAAGGCCCCGTCGGCGTCCATGATCGTCAAAGATCTGCGTGACCGCGTCGTCGTGCTCTTCGGCGATCAGCTCATGAAAACGATCGCACGGGATCGGAACCCCGGACATACCCTCCGAGACATGGGCTGATCTCCTCAACCATTCGTCCCCTGTGGGAGTTAAGCATGCGTCAGACAGGTATCGCGTTGGTGGGTGGATGCGTTCTCTCAGTGCTTCTTCTGTATGTCCCTTCTCACAGGGCTTTAGCCGCCGGCGACTGCTGCAGGCCGGAGGCGACAGCCAAGATCGCGGCGAAGGCAGCCGTGGCGCTCATCGACTATCCTGAATATCTGGCCTGGAAGAACTTCAGACCTGGCGCGAAGGTTGTGTACGCTGCTCGGTACTGGAACCTGGCCGGCCCGAACAACTTTGTGGCCGGTCCGATCACTTCTCTCAATGCCTATCAGTTGCGGGACATCAACGCTGAGAGCCTCAGGCTGTGGTTCAGCCAAGCTCCCACTGATCGGTATGGGAGGCCCATGCCTCCGAATGAATGGGAAGAAACGATCGCGGCTCAGTACGATTCCACTGTCAGCCCATCGGCGAATCAATCCCGTTCTGCCCAACTGCTGACGATCTTCCATCAAGCCGGCAATCTTGCGATGGGTGTCCGACCAAACACCGGACTGATTGAAACCGGCAAAGACACGATCGAGGTCAATGGTGAGCGGATTGCGACGCATTGGGAGTCCGCTACCTATGAGTATGACACGTCGGTCTGGCCGACCTTCAGAAATTGCCGCCTCGTCATCAAACTCTGGACGAGCGACGCGGTTCCGACGGGGTTGGTTCGCAAGACCGAAGAGAGAACCTGTCCGCTGGGCGGGGATCAGTTAGCGCGAGTCATGGTCGAAACCTATCTCCAGTCGTTCGAGGGGTTTACACCGGCAGCGAGCCAGTGAACCCATGCCAGGCCAGGCGAAAAATCAGCGCGGCGCAGTTGACCTCATGAGGCTGTCGGCTTGCGGCGGCAGGAAGCCGAGATAGCCGCTGTGCCGTTCCGCCAGTTCTAAGACGGAGAACGGCTGGCCATCGACTGTCTCAGGGGCAGAAAAGATTTGCCGGAGACGGTCTCCGCGGTTTCCGACAATATTCCCAGCAAATACGACGCCGTTTTGTTTGAGCCGCTCGACTGCCTTCTCAATATCTTCCACACGTACCGCAATGTGGTGAAAAATCTGGTCGCCGAATTGCTTGACCCAGCCGGGGATGATGCTGGTTTTCCCTCGATCGTCGATATAGGCCTGATCGACAAAGAGGGCCGGGTACCCGGCCTTGCGATAGACTTTGGCATACCAGTCGTCGTACTCGATCGTTTCATCGTAGGTATAGCCTAGGGCAACAAAGGGTTCCGCTCCACGGTCGATATCAAATGTCCGGATCGTCAGATGGTCGATCACGGGGGAAAGCCCGACCGCGGCATCGTCGAGCAGGGTCTTCAGCATTCCGGCAGCCCGGTTATGCGCGACATAGTCTGCAACCATTCGTTCGATGAGTGAGTCCAACATTGCGACGTGATCGATCATAGCGACCTCCCGATCAGAATCGTCAACCGTTATGCGTCAATTGTGGGAAGAAGCTGGTCTGTTCCCGCGAATGGCGATTGACGCATGACGTCCTTATTCTCCAAATCGAATGCCTTGGGCCAGCGGCAAATCGGTTCCCCAGTTGATCGTATTCGTCTGGCGGCGCATGTAGGCTTTCCAGGCATCTGACCCTGCTTCTCGCCCGCCGCCCGTTTCTTTTTCACCGCCGAATGCTCCGCCGATTTCTGCCCCAGACGTGCCGATATTGATGTTGGCGATGCCGCAGTCGCTGCCGGACGCGGACAGAAATTGCCCGGCGCGGCGAATATCATTGGAGAACATGGCGGACGACAGCCCTTGAGGGACATCGTTCTGCATGGCGATGGCTTCTTCGATTGTTTGAAAAGTCATGATGTATAAAATCGGGCCGAAGGTCTCACGCTGGACGATGGGCCAGTGGTTATGCGCGCGCACGATCGTTGGTTCCACAAAATGTCCCGGACGATTCAGGACATGGCCGCCGCAGAGGACCTCGCCACCTTCTTGTTGTACCTCGTCGAGAGCGGCGCGATAGGCGTCCACTGCCGCCTGGTCGATGAGCGGCCCCAACAGCACCTCCTGCTCAAGGGGATTCCCGATGCGGACTTGGGCATAGGCCTGGACCAGCTTGCCCAGCAATTGTTCGTAGCGCGACTCATGGACAAAGAGACGCCTCGTGGTCGTGCAACGCTGGCCGG
>SXPO01000230.1 GCA_005793285.1 Nitrospiraceae bacterium | reverse complement strand
GCCAAAGCTGGGGCCGTACGGCGCACCAGGTGCGCCATGCTCCGTCGAGCGAAACCGTTCATGTTCGGTTTCGCATGTACCCGAATGGGCGGGCTCAGTTGATCCAGATTGAAAAGGGCTCCGGCTCGCGCGAAATCAATGCGGCCGGCATTGATGCCGTCGTCGATGCGCAACCATTTCCTCCCTTTCCAGGGCATGTGGGATCTGGGCCGATCGACGTACATGTGCGGATGCGGACCGGCGTACGGCCGGGCTCTCGTGACATGAGACCCGCTTCAGCATCCACTGCACGCTGAAACACAAAGATGTCGGCATAGCCTGGAACAAACCACTCGACATCGTGGTAGACAGCAACGCAAGACACCAGAGATCGGTATGAGAGCGATGGTGCTGAATCGGACTGACGACGTGTCAAATAACCGGCTCGAGTTGCGCGAACGCGCGATCCCGAAACCGGAAGCGAGACAGGTGCTGGTCAAGATTCATGTGTGCGGGGTGTGCCGGACCGATCTGCATGTCGTGGAAAGCGAGTTGCCTGGCCTCACGCTCCCATTGATTCCAGGCCATCAGGCCGTCGGAACCGTCGCATAGATCGGCCGGGACGTGCAGGATGTCCGAGAGGGAGATCGTGTCGGGCTGGCCTGGCTTCAAGACACGTGCGAGAGCTGTGAGTTCTGCACCAGCGGGCGTGAGAACCTGTGCGAGGCGGCGCGATTCACCGGCTATCGAGTCGATGGCGGATATACGGAGTATGCCGTCGTCCCCTCTCGATTCGCCTACCCAATCCCGCAGATCTTTTCGAATAATGAAACTGCGCCGCTGCTCTGCGCGGGCATCATTGGTTATCGTGCGTTGCGGCTCAGCGGGATCAAGCCGGGCCAGCGCCTTGGCCTGTACGGATTCGGCGCATCAGCGCACATCGCCATCCAGATCGCGCGGCACTGGGGCTGTCAAGTCTATGTCAGCTCGCTCAAGACCGAACATCGAGAGTTGGCAAGGCAGCTGGGAGCCGTCTGGGTCGGCGGGGCGACCGAGATGCCGCCTGATAAGCTGCATGGGTCAATCATTTTCGCGCCTGCCGGCGAACTGGTTCCCCCGGCGCTACGCGCGCTCGAACGCGGCGGCACGTTGGCCCTAACTGGAATCCATATGTCACCGATCCCCTCACTAGACTATGCTCAGGACATCTTCGGCAAGCGGGTCATCCGCAGTATCACAGCCAATACCAGGCAGGACGGGCTTGATCTCTTACGTGAAGCGGCGGCGATTCCTCTCAAACCACATACCGTCTGTTTTCCTCTCGAACAAGCGAACCGCGCATTACAAGAATTGAAAGCGGGAAGCTTTCAAGGCGCAGCAGTCCTTACAATCAGACTCCCCCCTATTTCCGCCAACCGGAACAAATTGTATCGGGAAAATTTTACTCGCAGCACAAACTCTGCTATACCACACGTAGAGAGTCACCATTTTGAAATCGAAGGGAGGTGGAGTACCCATGGCAACGAAGAAAGCAGCAAAGAAGCCCGCAAAGAAAGCGGCTAAGAAAAAGTAGTAGTCGCTCCATGAGGAGGCGTCGGTCACGGCGCCTCCTCACCATCCCGCGTCCTCGATCTTTCCGAGTCTCACACGGCATCAGACAAATAGCGGCCTGATCGGACACTTCCTCGGCAACGTCGCTGATAGACTCAACCACCCGAGAAAACCCAGGTCACAGACGAGCGCTCCCCTTCGCTGACCAGCCCTCCATCGGGATGGAACCAGCGAAGGTGTCCGGATGCAACTGGTTATCCCAGCGGAGCCCATCTCATGACATGAAAAACGAAGACGAAAGAGAACGGAACGACCGGCAAGCTGAGGTCACGACAACGAAGAGACGGCGCGGCAAAAAAAGGGAGGTGATGGCCACATCACCTCCCCAGTATCCTTAGCGCCGGAAGAGAGTCCATAGCGCAAAGAAAACAGCAGGTGGATCTTACCATGAACGTCATCCCTCCAGACAGCATAATATATATCAATACAATCAATTACTTATAAGATGGAACTTAAAGATGTCACATAAATGGTTGCCTGAGCTTCCCCCAGAAAATACACTACTTGCAGTCGAGAACACTCAACGCCCGCTCAGACATTTCCTTGACCAACACACCCATCTTTGAATGTGACGGTTCGAAGTCAACCGGCCAGCCATGGTGACGAAGCCGTTCGCTGGCCGTGGGACCGATCGACGCAACAACCATCTTCGTGACCGCTGATCGAAAGGGCTCGACTTTCCCATCTAATTCCAACACCCGCATCACATGGTCGATCTGGACGGCGTTCGTGATGAGAGTTACCGCCACTTCCCCGGCGATCATGCTATCAAGTGCCTGTCGGATCGGTGCAAGATTGTCCGGCAATGCCCATTTATAGATGGGCATTGAGAACACTTCCGCACCTCGCTGTTCCAATGCTCGTAACAAGTCAGGATTTGAAACTCCATATTCCTGCACGGCTACTCGCAGGCCTTTTACGAGACGATGTTCATCCAAAGTAGATATGAGATCAACCCACGTATTCGGTTCCGGCACCGTCAGCGTAGCTTGGAGACCAACAGCCTTGAGAGCCGCGACCGGCTTAGGGCCTCGTGCGATGAGAGCTATCTGTGCAAGTACCGCTGAAATTGACGGCCACGGATAATGTGCTTTGAGAATGTCACACAGCGCCGTTGTGCCGACGCCGGTCAAGAGGATGAGCATATCGATTCGCCCAGCCATGAGGCGCACCCCGAACTCCTGCACGACTGTATTGTCTTCCAGTGGGACTTCGCGCAGAACAGGAGCAACCAGCGGCCGACCTCCGTAGCGCTCGATCAGACGGGTGATCTCGGTGGCCATCCGACTCTCGAACGAAGCGACTGTCATTCCATTGAATGCCATAGCTGTGCTGATCCTACCATAGTTTGCAGGCTTGAGAATCTGAATGGATTTTCCGTTGACGGCTTAGCGGTTGTCTCCCTACTATACAGACTTCAATCTGATTCACACGCTCGTTGCCCTGCTATGACGACTCCACTCCATCGAGGACTCCGCCACTTGGCGCTGCGCGTGATCGACCTTCCTCGATCACGTCGATTCTATGAGCAGCTACTCGGCTTCCAGTCCATGTGGGAACCCGATTCGGAGAATGTGTATTTCAGCTCTGGAAACGACAATCTGGCACTCCATCAAATCCCGAAGGGCGAACTCGCAGCATACCAGCCGCCGAAGGCCCAACTCCTCGATCATATGGGAGTGATTCTCGACAGCCCGGAGGCAGTCGACCGAATGTATCACGCCATCGCGCCCACGATCGAATCGCTCGGTGGACACATCGCCAAAGAGCCGAAACAGCATCGTGACGGCAGTTACTCGTTCTATATGACCGACCCGGACGGCAATGCGATCCAAGCGCTGTACGAACCGATGATCAGTAAACTTGAATTCATACGTAAGGGGTAAGGCGTGAGGGGTGAGCCGATGTTTAGGGCATGCTTATTCGATCCGAGAATCCTCGTTACCTTACACCTGACGCCTTACGTTTCACGACCATGACGCTCTGGGACCGGCTACCGAGGAATCACTACTTGGCCCTGGCCCCTTGGTGCTGGGTACAGCTGGAAAGCGCCGACGCGCCTGGGCCGTTTCCCTTTGTAGCCGGCGTCGCACCGGACGTGGCGGGAAGCCTCACCGAAGCACACAGCCTGCTGGCCAGTGCCATCGACACGGCCATCAGCGACGTCTTTTCCAAGAGAGCGCCCGTCGACGATCCAGACCGGCGGAGGCGGCTGGAAGACGCCTATGCGGAACTGGTGAATGCGCGTCCTTACCTGCGCCGACACATCACATGCGGCCGGAAATCGGACGGCGCCTTTCACTGGGAATTTCCGACCGATCCCACCCGCTCGTCCACGGTGACGAACGGTGGCCTTCGCATTTTTCATTCAGTCAAACGGCAGGCAATTCCCCTGGGATTCGACCAGCGCCCTCTGGGGCCGTTGGTGGGATCCCTGCTCGGCATGTTGGACAGCACCCACCAGACCGATGAGATCAGGACAGTCGTAGAGACCGCCCCGCGCGAAGCCAGAAAGACGCTTACCCAGCTGATGGAATTGCTCGTTCAACATGAGTGCCTTCTCAGTTCGCCGAAGACTTCGATCCGGCCACACTGGCTCGCATCTGTACAGGACCGGGATAT
>SXPO01000229.1 GCA_005793285.1 Nitrospiraceae bacterium | reverse complement strand
CGGGGAAAAGCCGAAGACTGTCCAACTGCTCGATGATTTGATGACACACCTGAGCGACGACCCGCTACTACAGATCTTCCGCGAACAGCCCCCCCGACACCGACGCTCACGCGCGGGGGCTCCTTCGCCCAAAGGGAGCATCGTGACGCCTGCGACGAAAGCACTCGCCAAAGCCGGGGCCACGAGCTGGGTTCGAGCGGACTTGCTTGACGCGACCGGCCTCACTACATTCGCCCTCAACCGTAAGTAGTTTACCCTCCCCACTAACGTTTTCATAAAATAAGTTCCCTACGTTTCACCTTAAACGTTTTAGCGCTATCGTCAGAACATGACGATGGCGATCTCAAAAGTTTCTGCCGAAGACCTCACGCCTGCCCATATTGAGCTCGTCAAAATGCTCGCCGCAATTGCCGTCGAAGATTATTTGCGCGAGGTCGAGGCAGGTGCGGTTTCTACGGACGAACTCACCCAGCAGAATGAGGAGATAATCCGATGACCGTTGCGCCTGATGTATCTCGAATCACAGCGGCTCTGAGTGCCATTCCTGCCCACAATCGTGACCTGTGGATTCGAATGGGTATGGCTGTGAAATCGGAACTTGGAGAGACAGGCTTCGACATCTGGGACTCCTGGAGCAAGACCGCCAGCAACTACACCGAACCTGACACGAAGACCGTCTGGCGCTCGCTGGACTGTACCGGCGGCGTGACCGTTGGCTCACTGTTCCACGAAGCCCAGCAACGCGGCTTTCAACTCACGGGAGACTATCAGTCGTATATCCCAACCCTGTCAGACATCGCTGAGCGCGAACACAAGGCCCGTGAAGCTGAAGCCTGGAAGGCGACCAAGCAAGCCGAGGCTGCAACTACGGCACAGGCTATCTGGGAGGCTTCCCCGCTTACGCCAGTAGACCATCCCCACCTACGGCGAAAAGGTATTCAGCCTCACGGAGTTCGAGTCGGTTCAGACAATCAATTGATCGTTCCCGTGAGGATCGACGAAGGCATCACCAGTCTGCAATTTATCGACACGGAGGGCAGGAAGCGCTTTCTATCTGGCGGCATCGTCAAGGCAGGCAGCTTCTCCCTGGGAGATCTGACTGAGGCCAGCACCATCTTGATTTGCGAAGGGTACGCCACCGGTGCAAGCCTCTTTGAGGCTACAGACCTTCCTGTAGTGGTGGCTTTCAGCGCGAATAACCTACTGCCGGTGGCAAAACAACTTCGCCAGCAATATCCAAAGGCCGTGATCGTTCTATGTGGAGACAATGATGTTCGTGCTGACGGGAAGTCCAACACCGGATTGATTGCAGCGACCGCAGCCGCGAAGGCAATCGGCGGCATCGTCGCCATACCGGATGTGATCGACAGCAGCAAAGCTGATTGGAACGATGTGCACGTCAAGCACGGCCTTGACGCCGTGCGAGTCGGAATTGATCGGGCACTTAAAAAAGGGAATACAGCGATGGAGACGAACACTTTGGTGCAGGAATCCCCCAGTGTGGCGGGTGTGTCGGGTCGTGACTTGGATGAATGGCCGGACATTTCACCGATCAAAACCGAGTTATTGCCAGTTGAGCCGCTCAAGCTCGGCATTATCCCGGCCCCACTTCGCCCTTTGATCAAAGATGTCTCAGACCGTATGCAATGCCCTCCTGACTATGTGGCAGCGGGAATGCTCGTGATGATTAGCTCCATCATTGGGGCTGGGTGTGGAATTTTCCCCAAGAAAAAAGACGATTGGATGGTGATCCCGAATCTCTGGGGCGGCGTGGTGGGTCGCCCCAGCACGATGAAGACGCCTGCCATGAGCGAGGCGATGAAGCCGATGGACGCCTTGACCATGACAGCAAAGCAGGAGTTTGACCTAGTGATTAGCAAACATCTGGCCGAGATGGAAGCCTTCAAAGCCCGCCGTGAGGCCATCGTGGGCGATATGAAATCGGCGGCAAAGGGCAAAGATAAGACTCCCTCGATGGATTGTCTGAAGGATGACTTCGCCAAGCTTGAGGAGCCAAAGCCCCCAGTGTGGCGGCGATATGTCACGAACGATGCGACGATTGAGAAAATGGCCGAGCTACAAGCTACCAATCCACGCGGCCTGATGCTGTTTCGAGATGAACTGGTTGGACTGTTTGCGACCTGGGACAAAGACGGCCACGAAGCAGATCGAACTTTCTATATGGAGGGATGGAACGGGGACCGATCCCATACTTCTGACCGGATCGGGCGAGGGACCACGCACGTTGAAAACTTGTGCGTCTCACTGTTCGGGGGCATTCAACCCACGAAACTGACCAGCTATCTTCATGCTGCGATGCGCGGGCTGAACAATGATGGCCTGGTGCAACGGCTGCAAGTACTAGTCTATCCCGATGAACTGCCAGCCTGGGAGCTGGTAGACCGCCCTGCAAACGCACTAGCCAAACAGGCCGCATTTGATGTGGTGAAACGCCTATCGACAATGGACTTCAGACAGTTCGGAGCCCACACAGAGGAAGGGCAGACCCCCTATTTCCGGTTTACCGACGAGGCCCAGGAAGTCTTTAACAAATGGTTGACGGAGCTTGAAGGAAAACTTCGGACAGACGAAGAACCGGTGCTGCAAGAGCATTTCGGTAAATACCGAAGTCTGATGCCCTCGCTGGCACTCCAGTTCCATCTTCTGAACCTTGCCCATGCTAAGGGCGTGACCTCTGGCCAGGTCACAACGAAGTGCACCGAGCAAGCGGCGGCCTGGTGTGAATACCTCGAAAGCCATGCACGGCGAATTTACGGGCTCGTCACGAACAGGACCGCACAGGCAGCGGTCCAACTTGGCAAAAGGCTCAAGAGGGGCGACCTCCCCATGCTCTTTACAGCCCGCGATGTATACCGCAAAGAATGGAGCCTTTTGGGCACCGAGCCGGAAGCACGGAACGCCTGTGAGGAGCTGGTGAGTTTCGGGTGGTTACGGGAGAAAGTCACCCCTCCTGCCTTCGGGCAGCGGGGAAAAACTGAATATGAGACCAATCCAAAAGTGAGGGCCTGATGGGAAAGTGGCTCGATAAATTTCCCAACGATATACAGGGATCACAACCCGACAGTCCCGACACTATGGACAGTGTGGCGGGTCCATCTTCTAAGTGTTCAGGGGAAAACCCTCTCCCCCAAGTAGTCGAACCCCCAACCGCTCCGCTCGTCAAAGGCTGGTTGGTCGTCTATCGAAACCGTGTCGGACAGCTGTGCGGCGGGTGTGATGATCGATTAAACGGAACCGTGAAGGAGTGCCGGTGGGATGAAGGGCACTGGCTCGTACTATTGACGAACGGCGCGACCATTCCGCTATCCGCTATCACCTCCGTCGCAAAAACCGATAGTACAGGGCTCATGCTGGCAGCCTGGGCCACGCGGGAGCATGGCTATGACAGCGAAGGGACGAATAGACAAGGGTGTTTGAGGCTGCCATTAAAATAAAGACGGCTAACGTATTGATTCGCCATGGATATTCAAAACCATTAGGTAGCGGGTCCCCGAGTTTCCGAAAGGACGCCGGGCCGCTGCCTATTCTACCTTAGAACGGAAGTAGCATGTTCAAGCCTGGACAACCAAAGCTCGCGGGCCGGAAGAAAGGCACGCAGAATAAGTCTACCCAGTCAGTCGGCCAATTTTGCCGCGACGTTCTGGAAACGGCAGCGTTCCAGGAGAAATGGCGGGCCTACTTTGAAACGACGCCCTTGCGCGTAATGGAGCCAAGGCTGCTGGCCTTGGCCTTCGCCTACGCCTATGGCAAGCCCCGTGAACGCCTTGAATCGACTGGAGCGGAAGGTGGCCAGCCGCTTCAGGTAGCGCATCGGCATAAATTGGATCTGGCAAACTT
>SXPO01000228.1 GCA_005793285.1 Nitrospiraceae bacterium | reverse complement strand
TTCAGACAGGCTGCGTCAAGAATGTCTGCTGACGCCGCGCCTCTCCCGACATGACCGACCGAATCGTCTGGAAGAGATTCTCCAGAGTTCCATACTCTGTCATGTATCCCATGACTCCGGCAACCTCGATACAGGCCAACACTGTTTTGTCGCATTCCAGAACGTCAAGCATGATGACCCGGCACCCGGGACATTCTGACTTGAGGATATTGATTCGCATCAGAAATGGCTTGGAGACTTCGACCATCTCAACAGGACCGATATCCGGGCAGGGCCCATCCCAGGTTCTTGGGATCTGCTCCAACAAAGGTTAGGGCCGAACAGACATATGGGCTACGCACAATCCTGGTCTTGTGTCGTTAGAGATGGGGCATCGGCTGATGGCGAGGCAGTCAACGGCTTATATAAGCCGTTGACACAAGGGGCAATAGAATGAACTGCGTTCGCTTTTAAGACGGCGGATATGCTGGCCGCAGCGGTTCGGACAAAGCGCTCCCTCCTTTCCATAAACCAAATGATGCCGTTTGTACCGCCCTTCTGTCCCATCTGGAGCGAAGAAATCTTTGACGCTCGACCCCCCGCAGGCGATGGCTTCCTGCAGCACTTCTCTTGTCACCTGGTAGAGCCGTTCAGTCTTTGGAGAAGAGAGTCGGCTCACTCGTACATTCGGATGCAGGCCGACTCTGAACAAGATCTCATTTGCATAGATATTCCCAATCCCGGCAACAGTTTGTTGATGCATGAGCAGCGGTTTCAATCGGCCCCGCCGGTTCTTGAGGAGCCGATAAAAATCTTCCAATGAGACCGTCAAGGGATCGCAGCCGAACCGGCGGGCAACATATTGATCGAGACCCTCTTGGTCCAGTAGAGACAGCCGACCGAATCGGCGCGGATTCCAGTACCGCACCTCCGACTCCCGGCCACCGGAGAAGGTCATACGCACATGCACATGCTGTGGATGTCTGATCTGTGCCGATGGAAATAACAACAGGCCCGTCATGCCCAATTCGGCGACGACATAACGCACCGCCTGTTCCTTGACGAACCGAATGGCCACACTCTTTCCGTGCCGCTGAACCTGCTGCACGACGGCCTCGTGGTACCACGAACGCGATGTGAACCCCTCCCGGACAATATCCTTCCGGCCCACCCAACAATCGGTCAACCGGGCGCCGATGAGCGCGGCGCGAATCTGACCGGCGACGACTTCGGCCTCAGGCAATTCCGGCATATCGATCGCTCCTCATGGTGACCGATTAAGCCATGGAGATCATTGGAAAGGCAACGCCTGGGAAAAAGGATCGTGACGTGGTTGGAAATGGAATTGACCTGTTGCGGCAGACAGCAACGGATCAGGCACTCTGACGCAGCAGCCAAACTTGTTCGATACCAGCTTCGAGTTTGGGAAGCGGCAGAGCGCCAGGCCGTTTGGCTAACACCAGTTTCAGCACATCGGCATAGGCCATCCCTTCAACGCAACAGAGATAGGCCATGGCCACGGACACAGATCGGCCCATCCCGGCACGGCAACAGACCATTACTCGGTGGTCTGCAATATGCCGTTCCACCCAACCGACGGCATCAGCCAATACCTGTGGGTCGGCTCCGCCAAAATCTTTGAAGGGAATCCTGCCAGCAATCAGCCAACCAGGCGCTTCGAGCTGATACTCTTCGGCCACCAGCAACAACGCGCTGACCTGCGCCGGAGGCAGCGCGGAGTCGTAGATATTGCCGACGAACAATCGATCAGTAATCTGGTGCATCGGGCGTCAGTATACCGACATGCCGACGCGCGTCAAGATATTCCCTGGCGTTGTTGCGATTCCATTTCTCCGCCCGCTATACTCGCATCACCATGGTCACCATCACTCAGCAAGAAGTCGAACGGCGTCTTGGCACGGTACCCTGCGCCATTTGTAAAGCATCCAGCTTCGGGATCGATGAACGATTCATGGGAACAGACGGTGAATGGCGCGGCATCTGCAAGAAGTGCTACTACATTTTCCCTGTCCATGCCGACACGGAATTCTACCTGCGCACGCAACCGGATGTGCCCTATCGCCTGAAAGAGGTGTCCTGCACGGCCTGCACCCATCAGGGGGTCAGTCTGGACTTCCGAGCCACGATGTCCGTACGCGACGCCTATTATTTCGTGACGTGCCAAACCTGTAAGCGGCAGTTCCCGGAGAAATCATCGCTGGAAGCCTACGAATAACTCAGCAGGCCCCAGCGATCCTAGTGTATAGTGGCGATATGACTGACACACCCAAACAAACCGACCAATCGACGCCGGAAGAGAAACCTAAGGTGAGAAAAGAGCTCACCATCATCTCTGTCCCAGACGATCGCGACATGATCGCCGAGGAAATGGCCGAGCTGTTCGAGGAAGACAAAGTCTCCCACCAACATGGTAGTTCCGAGCCGGAAGCGGACTGAAGCCCCGTCATTCGTCAACCGTGAATCAAACAGCCTCGCGTATACCCACGCTCCTCGCTCCATAATGCAATACCGATGGGCGACGCATAGCTACGTTGACGAGCTGTGACGGGTCAACTGCCAAAACAGAGTGGGTTCTGATCGCGGACTATCTTCACGGCCGCATCTTGCTCGATTCTTCCCAACGCCGACACTTTGCCGCCTTTTTCTTTTCTGACGATCCGCTCAATCTGCACAATCGCGCCGCGATGCCACTGATCAAATGCCTCGTTCTGAGGAGAGGCGAGGCGATCCTGCCGTCCCACTTCATGCCGGCCCTGTTCGTTGCACAACCAGGCCCGCTTCTCCCCCTTCATCTCACGCAGTTCACTTACGACCCGATAGACATCCGATCTCCGCTCGGTAATGGTCTTGCCGTCTTTGCGCAACAACAGATAGGAAAACTTCAACGCATCTTTAATAAAGCCGACCTCATCATCAATCTGCTGAATCACGGTCGGCTGGTCCCAGGCCCGCTCTTCGTGGCACCAATCGTAGGGGTTCACGAGGGCCGGACAACTGTTTTCATGCAGACAGGGGCTAAAGACCGTGCATTGTTTCTCCTGGAGCAATCGATCGCGCAGGTGATGCAACGCCCGCGAAGTCTCCCGCAAGGCCGGTTCAAGGATCATCATCGTGCCGGATGGAGCAAGCAGCGACAGCGCCTGGCTCACGACCGCTGTGCGAGCGGCAATGGGATCTTTCGCACCTGCATACATCTCATTCACTGTATTGGCAAGGATGATGAGATCGAACGGAGCAGATTGCCGAATCGATTCTGACCAGTCTGTCTGTTCGAGATCTCTTTTGTAGCTGTGAAAACTTGCGCCACGGATACCGGCTGCGTGACAGTATTGATTCCACAACTGACTCGCCTGAGTCAGGGCACCTTGCGAGCTGTCAACGGCGACGACCGACAACGCGCCGGCATACTTCTGCTGATGCCACCAGTCGAGTACGGCCAATGATCCGGTGCCAGGCCCAGAGCCCAAGTCCAACACTGAAAATTGCTCTTGTAGCTGCGCGATCGGCATCTCATCGAGCAAGACCTGAATCTTCGACAGATTGACCGGCACAAAATAACTGAGATACGCCGTAGCTACTGCCGGGGCTTCGAGATAGGAACGACTCAGTTCAGTACGCTCCTTCGTGAAAAGCCGTGAGAGATCACTCACCACCTGTGCCAGCCGTGATTGTGGAAGGCCTTCTTTCTCAACGAGGTGATGGATGGCGTCGAGCACTAACGGGGAGACCGTGGCGTTGTGGCGTTGCATAGCCCTAGTGTATGCTCACAGCATTATGGAGGACAACTATGACGGATGATATCCTGAAGGCCTATAAAGAAGTCGAATCGGCCGTGGAACGCTACATCCAGCTGCTGCACGAGCATGTTACGATGTTGCAAAATGTTGAACCACCTGGTTCCGACAAGGTCGTGCGACTGTCGGCAGGCTCAAAAGCCATGACGGACAGCGCATCGATCTATCTGTCCTATGCGAAATACGTGGCCTACGGAATGCCGGAAAGCGATGAAATCGTCGAGGACGAAATTCAGGGATAAGGAACAGTCTGTCTTGGACAAGACAGACCAAACGACCATCAAAAACAGGAGGGGCCCGTCAAGCGTTGACGCCTGACGGGCCCCTTTCTGTTTTGACCTTATCGGTTAGATGCTGCGCATGAATTGCTCGACTTCTTCCGGATTAACCGCGCCGCCCATAATCTGCGACATGGCCACGTTGGTAGATTTCTTACCGCTCACTCCAGATTCGACTTCGTCCACAATCAACTCCACCGGCATCGACTGACCGCCGTACACGCGCGGACCGCCGATGATTTTTGCCTTGGAGAACCCGTAGATCGCAGTCGCCACTTCTTTCGCCAGCCATCCGACATAGTTGAATTCCGGCACGACAATCAGCTTGGCCTTCGCGCAGAGTTCGCGCAGTTCCTTCGTCGGGAACGGACGGAGCGAGCGCACCTTGATCAATCCGACCTTCATGCCCTTTTCTTTGCAGAGACGCACCGCTTCACGCGATTGCGCGGCAGCGCTCCCGGAGGCAATGATGATCACTTCGGCATCATCAACATTCTCCGCAGTGAGCAATCCGCCCATATACCGTTCGATATATTTACGCGACCGTTCGACGGCAGCCCAGACTTCCTGCTGCCACACGGCGTGGATGTTGTACGCCATAAAGTTCGACTTCTGAACCGGGGCGTCGCGGGATAGCCGGGCGGGAGGATTTTCCGCATCCAACACAGGCACGGCTCCACGCCACGCTTCACGCGGCGGAAGCTTAAAGCCGCGGTCCTGCATCCGCACATAACCGCGCGCATGGGTCACGAAGAAACCGTCGCAGCACACGCCGACCGGCAAGGTCACGTCGTTCTTTTCACTGATCGTAAAACCAGCCATCGTGAAGTCGAACATGTCTTGCTGGTTTTCAGCGTGAAACACAATCATGCCGCAGTTGAGCAAGTAGGAGACTTCGATGTTGTCCGGCTGAATGGCGAGCGGCGCGTTGACCACGCGGCAAGTGAACATCGCGACAACCGGCAGCCGATGTCCCGGCCACGACGCGATACCTTCGAGGCCGCGCAACGTGCCGGGGCCTGCCGTAGCCGTATAACAACGAACACCGGAACGGGAACCGCCTGCGATGGCCGCCATGACGCCGACTTCTTCTTCCCCGCGATAATATTCCTTCACATAACCTTCGCCATAGAG
Source organism: Nitrospiraceae bacterium (assembly GCA_005793285.1). Classification (GTDB taxonomy): domain Bacteria; phylum Nitrospirota; class Nitrospiria; order Nitrospirales; family Nitrospiraceae; genus Nitrospira_D. Next base: position 5,693 of record SXPO01000228.1, on the reverse strand, counting down.
CACACCGACGAGCTGCATCGTTTCGCTCTGCGGGGTAATCGGATAGGCGATGGCCAAATCCACATTCGAACGGCGGACGGCTTCTTTCGCCGCTTCGCTGCCGGTGATGAATTCTTTGGTCCGCGGCGCTTCGTGGAACAGATACTCCGGCGTCACAACTTTTTGCCGCTTCGCCTCGGCATGCGGATCCTTCTTAGCCGCGCTCGATGGCGCTGCCACGCTGGTAATCGGATCGCCTTGCGGATTGGTTTTGACTTCAGTTTCGCTCATGATTGCACCCCTTGGCTCGCTTGGGCCTATCCTCGCCCAGTCTTATCCTTCTCGCTTCATCTGCTCGGCACTGTGCCCGAATATCGCTGCACTACCGCTTCCCCCCGGTGTCGGCGCAAACTCCATAGGATTCGCATGGGTCTTACCGCCGTGGACCTTCGATTGCGTTCCGGTAAACCGGACGTTCTCACCGTTCTCCGGCAGCTTGATACCCATTTCTTCCCGCACTTTCTTGAAGATCTGCGCGACCCGCTTGATCTTGAGGGTATCGGAATCCCGAATCGTGAGCATGGCATCCTCATGGCCCTGTTCGGCGCAAATGGCCATGGTGCAGCAATTCGTTCCTGCCCGGATCATCTTGAGCGTCAGGTTCGCGTAGTGGCAATGCACCCCGATGAAAATACAGGCTTCGATCTTGTTACCCCAAATGGTCAGATTCGGATGGTTAGGGTTGATGACTTCCTCCGGATCGATTTTTGGGTACTTCGGCCGGTAGTCCGGCATCGGAATGATCATGACCTGTGGAATCTGCGCGGCGATCTCCAGCGTGGCTTTGGCCTTTTCGACCGCGTGGTCGTTCCAGGCCCAGAGCAACAGCGGTCCAGGGAAGATGGTGGCATTCGGGCTGGTGAGCATCTTACGCGCCATCTCTTCGATGACTTTCTCTTCATTCGGTTCGAGCAATCCGTAAAACAACCCCTGGCCAGGCTCCGGGAGCGATACGCCCAACTGCGCAGCTGACGGAGGATGAAACCCGGCCGGCCCCGGCACAATGATCCGTTCTCTGGTGTCCTGTGTTGTTGCCACGCCCATTCCCCTTTCCTGCACTTATCCGACGACTGGACTTGCCAAAACGGCCGTCGTGCTCTTTTCACCGTAGGTGATATTGTCAGTCAAAGCCGCCATCGGCAATTGATCGATCATGATCATCTTGATGGCATTGTTCTTCGCCATGTTGTCGCACACCCACACACATTGCGCGCATCCCTTGCAGCGATCCACCGCCACATAGGCCGAGCCGTACTTGAACCCTCGATCCTTGCCCATTTCGTCGCTATACTGAATCGTATTGGCTTCGGGGCAATACTGAGTACAGAGCTTACAACTCTTCGCCGCACAAATCTCGACGCTGATATCGGCTACAAGATACATGGAAACTCCTTCTGTCCCGGCTACGCGGTGGCTGCGGCGGCCGGCTCTTCCGCACGCTTCACGTCAGGGGAGGTCCACCCGTTGTCAACAGCGTAGTTCCACCCGGCCCGCATAACCGCAACATTTTTCTCAATCAACTCTTGTTTCTTCTTGAATTTCCGTTCGACGACGCTGTCCAAAGCCGCCGTCCCACCGGATACGACAAACCCCTTACCGAGGAACCGGTCCTTCACAGCCTGCTCCAGACCATTCATATCCGTCAGCCCTGTGATCGCGCCGATGCAACCCATCAATGCCATATTCGTGGCCAAGTCCATCCCCGCCACATCCAACGAGATCTTCGTCGCAGGAAAATAATATAGCTTCGCGCGCCGTTCTTGCAATTCCGCCGCCTGATCACGATGCAGTTTCATGGGGCCATCGTTATTGATCAGCGCAATCCCGTCTTCCTTCAGACCGAAGTAAAACGGCATCGTATACGACTTGCCATGTGTGATCACTTGGGGATGGAAAATAATGATGATGTGCGGAAATGTGATTTCACCAATTTCATAGATGGCTTCATCCGATACCCGCACGTAACTCTCAACCGGCGCCATTCGCTTTTCCGACCCATAGAACGGAACGATCGTGCTTTCACCACCGGCATTGATGACGGCGGTGCTGAGGATGTGCGAGCCGGTGACTACGCCCTGCCCACCGACGCCTGCCATCCGAATGTTGAATCGCTTTGCCATGATTGACCTCCTCGTGAGTGCTTAGGCTTTGCCTGGAATTGCAGCGGCTGGGGCAGCCGGCTTCGCAAGAAATTCCTTATAGCCATAGCGCTCAGTGAGGTACTGCTTGGCTTCCTCGCTGACATACTCTGTAAACTGATACCGATCGTTCTCAACCGTCTTTGCATCTTCCATGACCTTGTCGGTCGGAATCGCGTACTCAATATTGCAGGAGGTGTAGGCCTGGATGTAGGTCGACCCGACTTCACGCGCGATCAGCACCGCTTTCTTGATAACGCTTTCCACGCGGCGTGGATTATTCGGAACCACCGTGGCCACATAGGCGCACCCGGCGACCTTCGCCATTTGAAGCATGTCCATCTTCTCAAACTTCTTGCCGAGCGGCGCCATCTTCAACACCGCGCCCCGGTTGGTCATACCGCTCTCTTGACCGCCGGTATTCCCGTAGACTTCGTTGTCCAACATGATCGTCGTAAACCGTTCCCTGCGGAACCATGAATGGAGCACCTGCTGGAAGCCGATGTCCGCCGTGCCTCCATCACCCGCCATCACGACCACATCCTTCGGCTTGTCGCCGAACCGGAGGCGAAGGCCCCGTGACAACCCGCTCGCCACGCCGTTTTGATCGCCGTAGTTGCCGTAGACAAAGGGAATCGCCGCTTGAGAAATTGCAAGACGTCCGCAGCCGGCCGTCCCGACCGTGATCGTATCTTCTGGATTGGGGAACGCAATGATAGCGAGACGAATGAAGAGCGTCATGGCACAGCCGGCGCACATGGGGTGCTCTTCCAACACTTCCTTAAAGCTGCCCATCTGCGAGACGGAGACCTTCTTGCCAAATGGGCCATGCTCAACCATATCCCGATATTCTTTTGGCATGAACTTCTCGAAACCGTTTGAAAACTTCACATAATCGAGACTCATCAGGCACCTCCTATGTCACTTCATGGGCAGTCATTACTCGTTTTCAACGCAACTCATGAAACGAAGAAAACCAGGAAACGATGAGGATGGATGATGTGGACCGAATCAATCCGCCACTCGCGTCTTGGCCATCCTAGCAAAGCTGAAAAAAGACTGTCAATCTTATATATCTCCCCCAGGATTCGGCACCTACAGGCCCAATAGACAGGCGGATACTATAACGTCCTGAAATTCAACACAACTTTTCAGAAGGCCCAGGGTATCCGAAAGAAGGCCTAGGCCTGGTCAGGCGAGTAGGCCATTCGCCCCAAACCATTTAAAACTCTGCACAATAAATTTCAGGGGAGTAATTGCCGATCGATCTCAATCCGTTTACACTGTCCCTCTATGCCTCTTCGTGTACTCATACCCGGTGAAGATGACACCGGCACTCACGTCGGCGGCGTCCATAAGCGACCACCGATCCCTGATGACTCGCTCAAGGCCGAATGCCCGAAGTTTATGGCACACGGCCCTTGCGGCGGCGTTCGGAAAGGCGGGTTCTGCGAAGTCTACCCGGAGATGAAATGCCCATGGATCTCTCTGTACATCGAATTAGAAAAAATCGGCCAGACCGAGTGGATGAAACAAGTGTGAGATGGACCGGCGGGGGGCCCCACCGGCCACAAGAGGAGAGCGGAAAATGAGGAGCACCAGAAAGACGACGAAGCTAGGCTACAACGAACGGCATGCGAAGAGTGGCATCACTTCACCCCTGCCCGGCATCGAAACATTTCCCAATCAGTACAAAGGCTATGAGATCACGATCGAGATCCCCGAATACACAGCGATCTGCCCCAAAACTAACCTGCCGGACTTCGGCACAATCACCCTACACTATATGCCGGATAAAGAATGTCTTGAGCTGAAATCGCTTAAGATGTACATCCATGCCTATCGCAACCTCGGCATCTTTTATGAAAATGCCGTCAATCGTATTTTGCAAGATATAGTCACGGCTTGCCGACCGGTCTGGGCCAAAGTCACCGGCACCTTTGCGGCGCGTGGAGGGCTCTCAAGCAAGATCGAAGCACGATACCCCTGAATCCGTTATTTCGTGAATCGTCAACCGTCAATCGGATCGGAGCACGAATGTCCCGCTTCCGAATCACGAATGACCAATGACAATTAACATCTTCTCTCTATGGCCACCTACGCAATCGGTGATATCCAAGGCTGCTTGACTTCTCTCCGCCATCTGCTTGATCGTATTTCTTTTCAGCCTCACACCGACCGGATCTGGCTCGTCGGCGACTTAGTCAACCGGGGCCCGGACTCATTGGCCACCTTGCGGTTTCTCAAGAGTCTCGGCGCCGCAGCCCATCCCATCCTCGGCAATCATGATCTCTTTCTGCTGGCTGCCGCAGAAGGCCTCGTATCGCTCCGTCCCAAAGACACGATTCAGGATATCCTCGCCGCAGACGATCGCGCTGACTTGATCGAATGGTTGAGACACATCCCGCTCCATCACCGTGACAGTGCGTTCCTTATGGTTCATGCCGGCCTGCTCCCCCAATGGACGGTCGATGAAACCGCACTGTACGCGCGGGAAGTCGAAACCATGTTGTCCGGATCAGACCATCGAACTTTTCTCCAGCAACTGTTTCACGGTCCAACAATGCCATGGAGTCCCTCCCTGAATGGGATGGAGCGCCTAACAAGCATCGCGCGCGTGTTGACCAGGATCAGGACCTGCACACCGTCCGGTGAACTGTCGAGTTTTTCCGGACCACCTGACCAGGCCCCGGCAGGGTATATGCCCTGGTTTCACGTTCCGAATCGCCGCAGCGCCGATGCCGTGATCATTACCGGTCATTGGGCGGCACTCGGTCTTCGGCTGGAACCGAACCATCTCGCCATCGATAGCGGCTGTGTGTGGGGGAGACAGCTCACGGCAGTACGGCTGGAAGATCGAACAGTATTTCAAGTTAACTATGCAGATCGTCGAAGCTGACCGGGTCTTTTCTGGACTCGCTCAGTGATAGCTCTCTGCGTCAGACGGAAATTCCCCCTGCTCGACTTCTTCTTTGTACCGCCGGAGCGCTTGGAGCGCATCGGCTTTGAGATGCGCGTAGGGCTTGACGAACTTGGGCACGAACTCGTCGAACATCCCGAGCAGATCGTAGAGCACCAGCACTTGCCCATCACAGTGCGGCCCGGCGCCGATGCCGATGGTGGGAACCAACAACTGTGCCGTGATCGCCTGGGCCAGCTTCACAGGAATCGCTTCGAGCACCACCGCAACCGCGCCGGCCTCTTCGAGCGCTTTTGAGTCATCCAAGAGAACCTGGGCGCGATCACTTCCTTTGCCCTGCACTTTATACCCGCCATATTGATTGACTGATTGCGGAGTCATCCCAAGATGGCCGATCACAGGAATGCCGACCTGCGTCATGGCCTGAATGCGATCGGCCATGGCCGCGCCGCCTTCAAGTTTGACCGCATGGGCTCCCGCTTGGAGAAACCGGCCCGCGTTGCGCAAGGCCTCTTCTTTGCCGGCCTGATAGGACATGAACGGCATGTCGCCGATGATCAGCGATTTCTGCGCCGCGCCAGCCACCAGCTTGGTGT
>SXPO01000227.1 GCA_005793285.1 Nitrospiraceae bacterium | reverse complement strand
TAGGCCTCGGCATTGGAGGGATTGAGCTCCGTGGCCTTATTCAACAGGGCAATCGCGCCATCGGCATCGCCGGCCTTGAATAGCTCAGCGGCCCGTTCGACCGGACGTTTACTGGAACCGCTAGGAGGAGAAGCGTGAACCGGACCGATGATGGGATAACCCCAAACACATATTCCGAAAACGATGAGGAGGCGGTATCGTGCAAAAGAAATCAACGTCGCGCTCCTGGCAAATCGGGCAGACCATTCAACTATACGGTGGACCACCCGCGAAATCAACGAGCGGAGCGCGGAACGGAACGGAGGCCCAGGTGACCCGGACCTCCGCCTGTCGAGCGATCGAGGGAACGGGCAGGCGCTAGGCTTCCCCCCCCAGCTGGAAATACTTCGTCACGCCGAACGTATAGCTCGTCCGACAAGAACGAAGAAAACCGGCGGAAACGCACGAGAACGCGTTTCCGAGCGCGCCACGTTGTCACTTCTATGCGCGACAGCCTGCCGCCTATCTATTGACGCCTGCTCACGGATGCTACAAGTCTCACGATGGGACGAGCTGTCGTGCTCTCTGAGGTCGGTGGAAATCTCGATCGCGACTCCGTCGAGTCTCCAGGCGAGAATGATCGGGATCACATGCGAAGGACCTCCAGGCTGACCTGTCGGAAGCCGAGCCCACGAACACGATCGACGATCGTAACAAACCGCTCAAGTCGCGTAGCTTTGTCGGCACGAACCAGAACCAGCGACTCGCGGGGATGGGTGAGGAGCGTGGCGTCGAGTTGCGCGTCGGTGACCGAGCGATCGTTCACGAACAATTCACCCTCCGCCGTGACGGTCATAATGAGCGGGGTATCCTGCCGGTCGCCGGCCGTGGCGACTTTGGCCAGATTGACTGGAATCTGGCCGGCTGTAATGAATGTGGCTGTCGTCAAAACGATGACAAGAAGGACGAGCATCACGTCCACGAGTGGAATAACGTTGATTTGATTCAACTCACGATCCATTCTGCACCTTGTACTGGACAAGAAGTTCACTGACGCGGCGTCGGAGAACGTTGTTCATAACCACGCAAGGAATGGCGACCAGCAGCCCCGCCGCTGTGGCCTTGAGCGCGAGGCTCAGACCAATCATGATCGACGTCACAGCCAACGCACCGGACGTGCCCATCGTGTGGAATGTCAGCATGATGCCGAAGACCGTCCCAAGCAAACCGATATAGGGCGCATTGGCCGCCACGGTGCCGATCACCACCAGCCGCCTGGTCAACGCAATCTCGCAGAGATCCAGCGTGGGAAACTGGCTCACGTCCACCCGCCGGTAAAACAACCAGCGCTCCACCGCCACCCCGATGGCCCAGACACTCAGCCCCAACAAGAGCCCGATGACACCGTACTCGACGAGTTCCTTCAAGAAATCCATAGATCAATCCTTCGTCTGTCAGTCAGTCTGTCCTCCGCCGCCTCATGAACCCACAATAGTGTCTTTTCCATAGTTGCCTCCCCTTCGACGGGAAGGGGGCAGGGCTCCCCCTCCCGCAGAACGATCATTAGAACCCTAACGTCACCCCGGCATAGGCGGATCGCCCATAGCCGGCGAAGTAAAGCTGCGTCGCATTAGAAACCATACTATTTGCCGACGTCACCTGACCCGATGCGGCATATTTCGTATCAGCAATGTTATTCACCTCGACATACATCTTCGCGAAGCGGAACCAGGCATTATTGGCCAAAGGCTGCTCATAATGCACATTCGCGTTCCCGATGAGATAGGCCGGAATGCCGATCGTGTTGGCATTGTTCAAGAGGTAGCTGTTCATCCAGCTCCCTTGTATCCACGCGCCCCAGCCGGCAAGCCTGTGCCCATAGGCCACTTGATCGTATTCGACTTTGGCGTTCAGATAATCGACTGGCACATTCGGCACCTTCTTGCCATCCCGTGACGTGGGAATACTGGCCGATACATCCTGAAAATTGACGTAGTTGGCAATGGTATGGGTATAGGCCCCCGCGAACCGCCAGGCCTCGATGGGCCGCCAATCGTAGGCCAGCTCCACGCCTCGATATTGCGACAGGTCCGCATTGACGGTCGCCGTATTGCTTGTGGTGCCAATCGACTGGCTGATGAACTCGTTGTGGACGAAGACCCAAAACCCTACCAATTCGACGGAGAGCGTTTTGCTCAACTGCGAGGCGGTCCCGACTTCCATGTTGTAATTCTTTTGGGGCTTCAGTTGAAAGTTTTGCCCGGGAAGGCCCGTGGTGGGATTTCTCGTGAGTTGCGAGATCTGTGGAATCGCGTAGCCCGTCGAGGCGCGAATCCAATGCCGATAGCCTTCCGCCGGCTTCCAGGTCAGCGACATCTCCGGCGCCCAATTGTCAAAATCGCGCGTCACGGCTTGATTGGAGTTACTACTGCCGCTATTGAGCACGACGGCATGGACATTCAGATGCGACCGTTCATACCCCAGCCCTGCGGCCAAGGTCCACTTCGGCACAAACTCCAGCTCCTCACGAAAACGGATTCCCATGTTTTGGATCCATCCTTGACTATCCTGAAGCTTGAGCCCCTTGGTGCCGATACCATCGGCCATATTCTGGAAGGTCTCTCCGTCCTGTTTCATGCGATTGAAAAAGACTCCCGCATAGCTCTTGAGCGGCAGGTCCCCGATGCGGCCATTGTGCCGCAAATCGGTGTAGTGATAAAAATTCTGATTGATGTTGTCCGTGACCTGGGAAAAGTACTGATTGATATCTTTTTCGTCATAAGCCCCATGCATCGTCAGGACCGTGTTTGCGTCGATCTCCCGTTCATAGATGGCCCCGACATTAGTTCGTCGATCGGTCCGCTTCTGACCCAGCATATTCGCGTCCGCGCAATTCGCATTGTAGGTATTCCTTGTGCACGAAGTTTGAGAGCCTCCCGCCTGGCGATCATTGGCATTGAACTGCGACTCGGTGAGACGGGTGGGGACTTTCGCGTCCAGCCAGTTGCTGATGGCCTTGAAATAGAGCGTCTGGCGATCATCGATGCTGTACCGCGCGTTAAAATTGACCGTTTGCGTCTCATAGTTACTGTGCCGGACATAGCCATCTTCCCGGACATTACTGCCAAAGAACGAAAGGTCCAGTTTGTCCGTGTGCTGCCCGAAGGCTATGCCCTGTTTGTTGTACCCATAGGATCCTCCGGCCAGCAGCGTTTCCACGCCGTTGATATCGCTTCCACGGCGGGTCCGAAACTGCACCATCCCGCCGAGGGCATAATTTCCGTACAACGACGACGAGGCCCCGCGTGTGACATCGACGCTCCGCATGAACCAGGGGTCGTGCATGTCCAAGCGGGACAAACCATCGGATTGAGTCTGCATGAACCCATCTTCGTACACCATGAAATCTCGTATGGCGAACGAGGTCTTCACCCCGGACCCTCGAACGCTGAGAGAGAAGTCGCGTGGGCCGTTGGCTTGCCGCAAGATCACCCCTGGCATCGAGTCGAAGGACTCTTTCATGTGACGACCGGGACGCAACTCTATCTCCTGAGAGGTCACGGTGGACAGGGTTACCCCTTCCGGTCGTTTCTGTACGCGCTGGCTCACAATGCTCACATCGGCCAGATCGATCTCCGGCACAGCCGAATCGCCTGCCGGCTGCAGGGGTTCCGTCATTTGCCCCCCCACAGCAGTTCCCTGACCTCCTGGCTGGTCTAGCGTTTGGGCCTCGACCTGTCCTCCCTCGATCGTTCCAAGAACGACAATCATCACACAGCCCAGCACAATCCCTTTAGGCATCATCGTCGCGCACCTTTCTCATCAATATGAAGTCATGAATCGGCGAGCACGGTTTCGGGCGAAGGCCTCCAGCCACGTCGTGACACGACTCGTGCTGGGGCGTTCCCTGATAAATGGAGTCCGGCGAAAAGAAGAATTGGATCAGAGGAGGGGAGGACCGCGGGATGAGAATCCGTCTGACACGTCATGCGCCGGACGTTCCACATTGACCGACCCACCCATTGCGACAATGTGAAGGGGCTGCGCCGATGGAATAGCGGGAGGCACATCAGCGGTCAAGTTGGCGTGGCAGGCCCAGGCACACAAAGAAGAATGCGTCACGCCGCCTGTATGGTGATGGGCCTGGCCTGGCTGGCTCTCATGCGCAAAGAGACAGGCCAGGGCACTGACCGAGAGCGTCAGGTACAGGGTTGCAATGGCCAAGGCCAGCGGAACGAAACACTTCCTCATTTTCCGCCCCCCATGACCTGCCGCATCACCGCCACCGCCTCAGGACTATCCCAGACGCGAGGCCCGACCGCCCGCCCGACGAGCGTGCCATCCCGCGCGATCACGATCGTAGTCGGAAGGCCTCGCACCATGAAGGACCGGGACATGTCCTGATCTTCATCGAACAGCACCGGCAAACCGACTCCCATCTGAGACAAAAAGTGGGCGATGCCCTGGCGCTGCAGATCCGTCGTCACGGTCAGGAGAACAAATTGTGCCGGGTCCAACTGCTTCTGCAATCGGGCAAGTGAGGGCATTTCCTCTTTGCAGGGCCCGCACCAGGTGGCCCAAAAATTCACCAGCACGACCTTCCCTGCCAACTCGCGCGACTTCACAACCTTGCCCTCCAGCGTCGTGAGTTCAAAGGGCGCCGCCATGCTCCCGGCCGGGAACCGGCTCATCTTAAAGGAGCCAAAGGGATCGCTGGCACACGCAGGACCAGCCGAGATGACACTCAGCACAGAGAGCAGCACGGCCATCGCAACTCGTTTCAATGCTACAGGCACGTTATGGCTCCTGCCTCGCGAGGGCCTTCGCAGCCGGGAGCTGGATGGTCTGGACGACCATCCGATGAACGGGCATGGCATGCTCCATCCAAGCCAGGGCGGCAAGTCCGTTCGCATTCATCGAGAGGGTCGGCGTCTGACCTTTCTTCTCATTCAATTTCTGCGGGGCGCTGAAGGTCTGGCCACGATCGAGGGACAGGCTCATCACAACTTCACGCCGGACGGGCGACTGCTCTTCCCAGACGATGACGAGACGCCCCTCCGGATCGACCGCCAGCTGCGGATGGTCCGGAAAAGTTCCCTTGGAGACATTCAGTTTCTGCTTGGGCGAGAAACTATCCCCGCGGTCGTCCGAATAGGCCAGGAACACAGACGGAGTCTCATCGACACCCTCGGTATACCAGACCACATAGAGCCGCCCGAGCCGGTCCGTCCCGATCGAAGCGGGCCGATGCGGACAACCGGGGAACACCCAGCGATCCTGTCCGACGATCACCGAAGTCGTGAAGGTCTGCCCGCCGTCCGTGGAACGAGCGACCACTGTTTCACGGAGATCGCCAGGAAGAATCTTGCGCCAGGCCACATAGAGCGTCCCGTCCGGCCCGGTCGTGAGCGACGTCCGGCAACAGACACAGGTGTTCTCATCCACCTTGAGATTCTTCGCGACGGTACGACCGCGATCGAGCGAACGTGTCACAAACGTCCCGGATTCCTTTTTGCCCTCTCGCCCATCGATCCAAGCCATATGCACCACGCCATCGGGAGCGACGTAGATCGAATCGAAACTGTGGCCGATGACCTGCTCGTCGTCATTTACCAAAATGGAGGGCAGAAATGTTTTGCCGCCGTCCGTAGAGCGGCTCAGCCTCAGTTCGTTCGAAAACGGCTTGTCCGTTGTCAACTTCGGATGGGTCAAGGCCCAGGTCAGGAACACGTCGTCTCCGGCCACAGCCAACGCCGGCGCTTCCTGTCGCATGTAAGGCGCCTCGGTCAGCTGGTTCACGGTGACCGGAGCCCCGATCGGTCCTCCCGACTTCTCCGTTCTGGCATAGAGGACCCTCCGTAGATCCTTCTCCTCCTCCACCCAGGCGAGCGAGATACGGCCCTCGTCGTCAATCCGGACGGAAGGACCGACCACCGCCCTGACCGGACGATCGGTCGTCAGTTTCGGACCGAACCGCAACGGTTGCTCTGGCTCGGCCAGCGCCATCGACCCGAGCGAAACGGCGCTGATCGCCATCCCGACCATCCATGCCAGTCTCATGGTTCTAACTATCCGTTCGATCATAACGAGCCTCACTTCGATCCACGAATGGAGAAATGCACGTCGCGGCGCATGCACCTTGGCAGGCACTCACCCCGGGCACCGACTCGAACGAGTCCTCTCGACTAACCCCCCAGGCTATAGACGATCGGCACATAGATCGCGACTTCGGCAGCGCCCATCGCATTCGTCATATGCAGCGGACAGATCAGCCGGACGGCTTCGATGGCCGCGTTGTCGAGCGCCTCATGACCGGAGCTTCGATGCACCTTCACCTCCGACAGATGGCCATCGGCTCGAATGACTGCCCGCAGCACGACCTTGCCCTCCCAGCCATTGAGCCGCGCGGCGCCGGGATAGCGTTTAATTTCAGCCAGCCTCCGCCTCAACGATTCGGCCAGCCAGCCATAGTCGGCTTTGACTGCGGGGGCCGAACGGGTGGCCATCGCCGCTTGCGGGGCAGACTCCTGCGCGACAGATTCAGCCGGACTCGCATCGCTCGCGGCAGCAACGGCCGGCGCGTGGGCTGGCGGATGGCCGGAATCCCTCGGCACGGAAGCCGTCTCAATGGTGCGTGTTCCGACCGGATGAGTGGGGGCTTCAGTTGTCACGGGCTGAGTCACGGCTTCATGCTGAACGGCAGGGGCAGCCGACTCGGCTACGGCCTGTTTGATCGGCTGAGCCTCTACTGGCTGCGGTTCCCGGACTTGCGTGACCGCCTCGGTTCTCGCCTGCACCGCCACCGTCTGTTGAATCGGCTGGCTCGTCTCAGCCACCGGGCGGACCTCACGCGGCACAACCGGCGGGGCCTCACGGGGCGGCACGTCCTGCGTAATCGGCTGAGGCTGACTGGGAGCCGGGGCTGCCGGACGCGGTGTCGGCGTCGCAGGCTCCTGAGTCGGGTTGATGTCAGCCTGACGCGTTTCGTGAATCAGTTGTGGTTCGATCAAAGCGACGTCCCACTGAAACACCTCTTTCGGCACGACGGGTTTGGCCTGTGCCATGAGCCCGAGGGCCATGGCCATGGCAACGCCGTGAAAGAGCGCGGACACCACCCATCCTTGCAGGCGATACTGTCCGTCAGAACTACACCTCACGTGATCACCGCAGCGATACATGAAGGCTGACTGTGCCTCATCGATAAATTCTCCTCAGTCTGATTCCACTTTCTAAGAATCGTCCCGATCCGCCTACCCTACAACCCACTCAATGGGTCGCATGGAAGACGGATGTGCCCTGCTGCGGACCGATGGACAACGAAAACTACAAAGAGAAAGGAGGAGGAGCGCGGCTGGAAGAGGCGAGGCATGGCTCGATCGAGGGCGGCACAAAATGGGGGAGCATAACGAGCGAAATCAGGCTAAGTTCTGCCTGAAACGGGACCACCGCGCTGTCGAACACCGTCCCGGCGGCGCACATCCAAGAGCAGAGCACGGTGCCATGCGTCGCAGCCTGATGGTGGGCATGGTGCCCGGCATGTTCAACCGACTGGGCCTGCGCCAATCCGCCGACGGACAAGACGCAGCACACCAGGAGAATCGAGACAAATTTGAGGGCAGTGTGGTTCATGAGCATTCGACTGACTGGGATTCGGCCTAATGCTAATGGACCGCCCTCGGGCCTGTCAAGCCGCAGACCCGGCGCGCCCGTCGCTTATTATAGCGATTCACGGGAAAAATCCTGTATACTGCGCGGATTCATTTCTAGAGCACCGGC
>SXPO01000226.1 GCA_005793285.1 Nitrospiraceae bacterium | reverse complement strand
TTCTGTTTCTCTTGCAGCGCTGCGGCGACCTCGTCGTTGGCCGTCACCATTCCGCCCAGCCGGCCGTACAAATTGGGAATGATGACCATATAGCCCTCGCAGGCCAGCCGCGCGCCGAGATCTTTCATTTGTCCCGTCAATCCCCACCGATCATGGAGCAGCACCAGGCCTGGATAGGGCCCTTTGTCCTGCGGCCAGAACAGCAGGCTGTCGATCTGATGCTCTTTGGGCATCCGTGTTTTGAAATAGGGATCGACCATTTGGTCGGTGTGTGTGGGAATGGGGACTCCGCTCGGAAACCGTGCGGTCCCTGTTCCGATCTGTTGTAAGGTGAATGGCGCCAATTGTGTCTGTGTCATAGGGTGGAATATAGGGAGCCGTTTGCAGGAATGTCAACGGAGGCCGTTGACCGAAGGACTGGTCCGCTTTAGTGTAGAACAATTGTGGAGGCTCATGCTGATGAAGAAGAATCCGCTTGGCGTCGGATTGATTGGAGTCGGGCGTCATGGTCTCCGCTATGCCCGGCATCTTCTTCACGATCTGTCCGCTGCGTCTCTCAAGGCGGTCTGCCGCCGGAATCCTGCCCAAGGCCTCGATCTTCCTGGCGCTGAATCTGTCACGGTGTATGGACAAGCCCATGCGCTGATCGAGGATCCAGCCGTCGAGGCTATCATCGTCGTCACGCCTCCGATCTTTACCCGTGAAATTTGTAAGTTAGCGGTCCAGGCTCGTAAACCACTGTTGGTTGAGAAGCCGTTGGCGGCTGCGGCCGCTGATGCAGGAGCTATGGTGTCGGAGGCTCGAGAAGCCGGCGTACCGTTAATGACAGCCCAGACGTTGCGGTTTGACTCCACGATCCAGGAAATGCGGGAGCGAGCACATCTGATCGGGCGCTCCGAGCGGCTGCGGATGACCAGTCATATCGAACTGAAGGCAACCGCTCCCGGACATGCCGAGGGGTACGGCAAGCGGGGGGCCTTGCTGGAAATCGGTGTCCATATGCTGGACCTTGTCCGATTCCTGACCGGTGAGGAGGTGCAGGAGGTTTGCTGTACGATGGACCGTCTTCCGCCGACCGCTCCGGATACCATCGTATCGGCTCAGTTGACGACCGTCGGAGGGACGACCTGCGTGCTCGACATTGCGCGGGTACCGGAGGGACGTGTCGGATCGGCAGAGTGGATCGGATTGCAGGGGCGGTTGCAAGCCGACTGGATCAGCCGCCGGCTTCGTTGGATCAGTAGCACCGATAGCCAGGAATGGGAGATTCCTCCATCCCAAACGGTACTCGCGACTCTGATAGCATTTCTCGATGCTGTGGAACAGCGCAGGCCCATGCCTATCACGGGCGAGGATGGGCTCCGTGCCGTCGAAATTGCGGAGGCCTGCTATCGCTCGGCAGAAACAGGCGGGGCTTCCATCCTTGTTGATCGTCGCTCGTGAAGCGCGAGGCGCAGGATTGAGACAGCGTGTGCCTTGCCTTCGTTTGCGAGATGCGAGATACGCTTCACGAGATACGTGAGTTAAGATTCCGCCACAATGTGCGTATCGGTTTCTTCGACTCCGTCGATCGCGTGGATTTTGCTGATTACCACATCCGAGAGCGAGCGCTCGTCCTGTACGTTGATAAACACAAAAATGTCGGGCCGTCCAAAACAAGGATGGGCCTGCTCAACGCCGGCAATGCGCTTGAGTGACGCGACGACGTCCTTCGTTTTTCCCGTTTTGACCTTGATCAGAATGTACGCTCTGGTTGCCATGGGTTCCTCCTTATAATGTTGGTCGTTCGTGAAGGGTGAAGCGTAAGAGGCAGAGTCGTAATGCCATGTTCGTTATTGCGAGAGGCATGATTCAGTATGTTTCCGCTCCCGGCATTGTCTTCCGATGAGTCGCGAAGACCGCGTGAAAATCTTGTCCGCTTGAGGCCAGCGCCTCCTTCCCGTTTTTCACCAGCTGCATGAATTGCCGGAAGTCTTCCACCGACAGGTTGACGGTTTTGAGCCCCGGCGCCAGCGGCTGGAGTGCCTCCGCTGGTGTCTGGGCAACCGCTTCCGCGAGCGCCTCCAACACGTCCGATGTCCATCCGCTTGCTTGGAATTGCGCCGCAAGATCTGGGGCTTGTTTCCCACGCGCGGTCTCCACCGCGCGTCGCATAAAGTGTTGCAGGTCGGGGTGCGTGCTTTTGGCAAACAGCGATTGCAGTTGTATCACAGACTTGATGATGCGGTCGGCTTCTTTGGTGCCTTCGGGTGGGAGGATGCGCGCCTGTTCGAGTGTGGCAAGGACCGCCATCGCCGATCCAACATGAGGCGACGCGATTTTTCCTGGCCGTTGCGCCTGGATTGAAGAAGCAGAGGGGGCGGCTAATGAAGGGACGGGGAGAGTCATGGCCCAAGAAGAGAGCAGGAAGACGCCGATGATCAGGACGGCGACCGGACAAGACTTCCGTGTCGATCGTGGGAGAACTGAAACGAGGGGTTCCTCCGGACGCACACACCAGAGGCGCATGGGCCGGATTATACAGAGTTGGGCAGGTGGCTGCCAGTGCTAAACAACGGAAGATGATTCTATTGAAACCTACCTAAATAGGTTCTATAATTGTGCCTATATTCTGGCACAGAAAGGCTGCTTTCGGCATGCTCGCCAAGGTTACGAGCGCGGCGCTCGTCGGTCTCGATGCCCATCTGGTAGATGTTGAAGTCGATATTTCAGGCGGCCTTCCACAATTTTCAGTCGTCGGTTTGCCCGATGCCACCGTCAAGGAAAGCCGGGATCGGGTCCGTTCTGCGCTGAAGAACACTGGGTTTCATTTTCCTGCCAAGCGGATCACAGTGAATCTCGCCCCGGCCGGCATCAAGAAGGAAGGGTCCGGGCTCGATCTGGCCATCGCGATCGGCATTCTTGTCGCCGAAGACGTGATTCCGCAGGCAACGCTGAATCATCGTGTTTTGATCGGAGAGCTGTCGCTGGACGGCCGTGTGAAGCCGATCGCGGGCGCGTTGTCATTCGGACTTGCTTGCCGCAAGGGGTATGCGCTGATGCTTCCGGCCGATAACGGCCCGGAAGCCGCACTGGTCGAAGGGGTGTGCGCGTACCCGATCCATACGCTGCCGCAGGCCGTGGAGTTTCTCAAAGGCGGCCAAGTTGTCGTGCCGAGTCTGTCGAACTATGGCCTGTTGGAATTATCAAGACCGGTGGAGGATGAAGACTTTGCCGATGTCCGTGGCCAGGACCATGCAAAACGGGCGCTCGAAGTGGCGGCGGCGGGTGGGCATAACGTCTTGATGGTCGCCCCTCCCGGTTCCGGTAAGACTATGCTGGCGCGCCGGTTCCCTTCGATTCTCCCGCTGTTGGACTTGGAAGAAGCGATTGAAACGACACGCGTGCATAGCGTCGCCGGGCAACTCGCTCCCGATCGGCCCCTCTTGATGGTCCGCCCGTTTCGCGCTCCGCATCATAGTATTTCCGATGCCGGCCTGGTCGGCGGCGGGACGGTGCCGAAACCCGGAGAAGTGTCGCTCGCGCACAACGGGGTGTTGTTTCTCGATGAGTCGCCTGAATTCAAACGGGGCGTGTTGGAAGGGCTCCGGCAGCCGCTCGAAGACGGCAGGTCACATTGACGAGGGCCAGCGGATCACTGAAGTATCCCGCGCGGGTCATGCTGGTCGCTGCCATGAATCCCTGTCCTTGCGGGTATTACGGGGATCGATCGAGGCCTTGCGTCTGCACGGTCACACAGATTCGCCGCTACCGCGCAAAACTCTCCGGTCCCTTGCTCGATCGGCTGGATATCCATTTGGATGTGCCGCCTGTGCCGGTGCGGGAACTGCGCGCGGAGCTTCCGTCTGCCGAAGGGTCGGCGGCGATTCGCGCGCGCGTCGTGGCGGCTCGCGACCGCCAGCGCCGGCGGTATCGAAGCGACGGCTTCTATACGAATGCCCAGTTGAAGCCGCGCCAGGTAAAACGGTATTGTGGGCTCGATCAGCATGCTTAGGACTTGCTCGAACAGGCCATGACCAGGCTGCGACTTTCGGCGCGGGCGCACGGACGCATTTTGCGCGTGGCGCGGACCATCGCCGATTTAGCCGCGTCGGATAAGATTGAGGCCGTGCATATTGCAGAGGCCATTCAGTATCGCTCATTCGACCGCAATCCGGAGGCGTGAGAATTTCCGTGCCATTAACGGTTAAAGTATTTCTCTGGTGGTTTCTCATCGGCGCCGCAATGGCGTTGTCGGTTATTATGCTGCAAGGCGGGATCAGGGAAGTTATGGAGGCGCAAGGGTCTGTCTGGGATCTCAAACTTGCGGAGTTGATGATTACGATTACGGGAGGAGGATTGTTTGCCGGCTGTATCGCCTTGATCCTCGACCGCATTAAGAAAGCGTGACTATGGATATCGAAGTCGGATCTAATCTGTATCGCAATACCGATGGAACAATCGAAATCGAAGGCGTGCCGCAAATTCAGGTGGCCCGGCACCCTTCGACCGGCGCGCTGGTAGTCAGTTTTGCGCTGTTCGACTCGATTGGACGGATGTTAGCCAAGATGGTGGACAGTACGCTGATGTTCAATGATCGGCGCGCGTATGAGGTGAGCAAAACGGCCGTGAGTGTGGCCGTCAAGGAAGTCACGTCGAATAAGGTGCTGCTCAAGATAGAGGTCAAGTCTTCCGGCGTCGTCTCCTTTTCTCAAGGAGAGTTCCACACGATCAAGGGACATATGCTTGAAGTGTCGGCCAAAGAGTGGAAACTCGACAAGCTGGTGAAGAGCGGGCAGACCGTCGACGCAAAAGGCGGCGCCGTGTCGATTAGCTAGGCGGCGTGGCTCTTTCGGTCACGGTCGGCACGACGATCACACTGCCGTCTTTCACATCCACCGACGCCGTATCCCCGTCCCGTAATTCTCCCCGTACCAGCAAACGCGCAATCGGTGTTTCGAGGTCTTGTTGGATGAGCCGCTTGAGTGGTCTCGCTCCATAGACCGGGTCATAGCCTCGTTCGCCCAGTTGCTTGAGGGCTGCAGGAGTCAGTGCCAGAGTAATCCGCCGTTCATCGAGCCTCCGGCGAAGCCGTTCCAGCTGAATCTCCACGATCTTCATCAGGTGCTCGGCACCCAGCGGATGGAATACCACTGATTCATCAACCCGATTCAAAAACTCCGGCCTGAAATGGTGCTGGAGTTCGCCCAGCACTACCGTTCGTACCTGCTCATAGGAGGGGCCCTGTTGCTGTGCCTCGAGAATGTGGGGGCTGCCGATGTTAGAGGTCATGATCAATACGGTATTTTTGAAGTCCACTGTGCGGCCTTGAGAATCAGTCAGCCGGCCGTCGTCCAGCACTTGCAGGAGAATATTGAACACATCGTGGTGGGCCTTTTCGATTTCATCGAACAGGATCACGGAGAAGGGACGCCGGCGGACCGCTTCGGTCAGTTGGCCGCCCTCTTCGAAGCCGATATAGCCGGGAGGCGCGCCGATGAGGCGGGCCACGGTGTGTTTTTCCATGTATTCCGACATGTCGATTCTGACGAGATTGGCCTCGTCGTCGAACAGCACGGTGGCCAATGCCCGCGCTAATTCTGTTTTCCCCACGCCGGTGGGGCCGAGAAAGAGGAAGGAACCGATCGGACGGTTCGGATCTTTGATGCCGGAGCGAGCGCGCAGCACGGCGTCCGCCACGGCTCGGACGCCTTCCTCCTGGCCCACCACGCGTTGGTGCAGGAGGTCTTCGAGCTTCAGGAGTTTCTCGGTTTCGCCTTCGAGCAGACGGGCCACGGGGATGCCGGTCCAGCGGCCGACCACCGCCGCAATCTCGTCTTCATCGACTTCTTCTTTCAGCAGCCTGGACTCATCCTGCTTTTTCCCCAAATGCTGCTGTTCGATTCCGAGTTCCCGCTCCAAACGAGGCAAGACTCCGTAACGGAGTTCCGCCACGCGATTAAGGTCGTAGGCCCGCTCTGCCTGCTCGATGTTGCGTTTCACTTCTTCGATGGCTTCGCGCGTCTTGCGCAGGCGGGAGACGGAGGCCTTTTCCGATTCCCATCTGGTTTTCAATGTCTCCATACCGCGCCGTTTTTCGTCCAATTCCGATTCGAGCGTTGCCAGACGGGCCGCGCTGGCGGGATCTTTTTCCTTCTTCAACGCTTCCCGTTCGATTTCCAATTGAAGCACTTTGCGTGAGATCTTGTCCAACTCAGCCGGCAGGCTGTCGATCTCGGTGCGAAGGCGCGCCGCCGCTTCGTCCACCAGATCAATGGCTTTGTCCGGCAAAAAACGGTCCGCGATGTACCGGTGCGACAGTTTCGCTGCCGCCACCAACGCGCTGTCTTTGATCCGCACTCCGTGGTGTACTTCGTACCGTTCTTTGAGCCCACGCAGGATGGAAATGGTACTGTCGACAGACGGCTGGTCGACGAAGACGGTCTGAAAGCGGCGCTCCAGAGCGGCGTCCTTCTCGATGTGTTTGCGATACTCGTCGAGCGTGCTTGCGCCAATCAGGTGCAGCTCTCCCCTCGCCAGCAGCGGCTTCAACAGATTTGCCGCATCCATGGCGCCTTCGGCGGCGCCTGCGCCCACGACCGTATGTAATTCGTCGATGAACAATAAGATTTGCCCTTGGGACGACTGGATTTCTTTCAGCACCGCCTTAAGCCGTTCTTCGAATTCGCCGCGAAACTTGGCCCCTGCGACGAGTGATCCCATGTCCAGAGCAAATAATTTCTTGTGCTTGAGGCCTTCGGGAACGTCCCCTTTCACGATCCGAATTGCCAGTCCTTCGACGATTGCTGTCTTGCCGACGCCCGGTTCGCCGATGAGCACAGGATTGTTCTTGGTTCGCCGCGAGAGGATTTGAACGACCCGCCTGATTTCGTCGTCCCGTCCTATCACGGGATCGAGTTTGCCCTGGCCAGCCAGCTGTGTCAGCTCGCGCCCGTATTTTTCCAGCGATTGATAGGTGCTTTCCGGGTTCTGGGTCGTCACACGCTGATGACCGCGTATGTGTTGTAGTCCGGTTAGGAGTTTGTCTCGAGTGAGGCCCAGTTTCTTAAAGGGGCCTTCATCCTGAGTGATGGCGAGCAGCACATGCTCGACGCTGAGATAGTCGTCTTTGAGCGACTTCTGCTCATCCTCTGCGCGGGCAAGTACCTGATTGAGTCGAGGGGACAGATGAAGCTGACCCAGGCCACCTCCGGCACCCTGGACCTGCGGCATCTTTGTCAGGGCTTGTTCGACGGCCTGCCGAACGACCGGCAGCGCGATGCCGGTTCGTTCGAGCAGGGCAGAGGTCATACCTCCCTCCTGGTCGAACAGTGCCAGCAGGAGGTGTTCCACATCGATGCCTTGATGGCAGCGCCGCTGGGCATGGGCTGATGCCGTTTGTAAGGCTTCTTGCAATTTGACCGTCATGCGATTCATATCCATGGTCAGTTACCCCAGGTCTGTATGAGCGTGTGTGTCGTGGGATCTGTGATAATCATCGACCTGCGCAAGTCAACTCATGAGCAATGATCTGACAGGAGAGGTATGGCTTGACCTCTATCGCAATCCCGATTAGTGTACGGAGCTGCTATGGGTGAACTGCTTTCTGCCACGCTCCATTTATATCGCCAGGTCTTGCAGGCAACGTGGCGGTCGTTGATGCGGAGTTG
>SXPO01000225.1 GCA_005793285.1 Nitrospiraceae bacterium | reverse complement strand
CAGCAATCGCTCCCATCGCGCAGCCAGCTGAGTATCTTTCCATGACGAATCAGCCTCCGGAAGTGCTGCCAGGTGTACGCTCTGCGCCGTCGCAAATCCTGGCATCTGAACCGAAAGCGTCCGCCACACTTCCTCGGCGGTAAAGCTCAAGACCGGCGCCATCAACTTCGTCATTGCCACAAGAATGTCGTACAGGACGGTCTGAGAACTCCTACGCTCGACTGCATCCTTGCGGAACGTATAGAGCCGATCCTTCAAAATGTCGAGATAGACGGCACTGAGATCCACCGAGCAGAAATTGTTCAGCGCATGCACGATCATGTGAAACTCGAACTCTTCGTACCCTTTTCGCACGCGCGGGATCAGTTCGCCCAGCCGCATCAGCGCCCAACGGTCCAACTCAGGCAACTGCGCGTAAGGGACGCGGTGCTGTGCCGGGTCAAAATCATAAAGATTGCTCAACAGAAACCGGCAGGTGTTCCGGATTTTCCGATAGGCTTCGATCAAATGGTTCAAAATTTCCTGCGAGATACGGAGGTCCTCGCGATAGTCCTGCGCGGCCACCCAGAGCCGGAGAATCTCGGCTCCTGACTGCTTGATGACATCCTGTGGGGCCACGACATTCCCCGCCGATTTGGACATCTTCTTCCCCTGCCCGTCGACGACGAATCCATGCGTCAAAACAGCCTGATACGGGGCGCGCCGATCCGTCGTCACTCCAGCCAATAGCGCACTATGGAACCAGCCTCGATGTTGGTCGGAACCTTCGAGATAGAGATCGGCCGGCCACCACTTCCTCGGTTTCAGCACTGCCGCGTAGCTCACACCGGATTCGAACCAGACATCCAGAATATCCCGTTCTTTTTCAAACGTCGTCCCGCCGCAGGCAGAACAGGCCGTTCCGGACGGAAGCAGTTCTGCCGCTGATCGCTCGAACCACACGTCCGTCCCCTTTGACTCGATCAATCCGGCAATGTGTTCGATGATATTCGGATCGGCCAGGACCTTGCGGCATCCGGCACAGGTGAAGCCTGGAATCGGCACGCCCCAGACACGCTGGCGCGAGAGGCACCAGTCCGGCCTCTTTTCGATCATGCCGTTGATTCGGTCACGGCCATAGGCCGGGATCCATCGGACTCGCTCGATCTCTGCTAGCGCCTCGCGGCGCAGCTCGTTCGTCTCCATCGATACGAACCACTGTTCCGTCGCGCGAAAAATCACAGGGCTCTTGCAGCGCCAGCAATGCGGATACGAGTGGCTCAACGATCCATGGCCGAGCAAGCGCCCATTGGCCTGCAAGTACTCCACGATTTTCGGATTCGCCTTGAAGACATGCTGGCCGGTAAATTCCTTGACGATCTCTGTGAACCGACCGCCGTTGTCGACCGGCGCAAGAATTTCCAGCCGCTCTCCGACTGACGCCTGGGCATTGTGATTGAGCACGAGGATGTAGTCTTCCATCCCATGGCCCGGCGCGATATGAACACAGCCGGTGCCCTGATCCAGCGTCACGAAATCACCGAGGAGAATCGGCGACAGACCGGTCGAGAGAGGGCGTTGCGTTTCCAACCCTTCGAACCCGGCGCCGCCTTTTTTGACTCCCACAACCTGATAGGCCTCGATGCCGCAGGCTTTCACCACGCTCTCCAGAAGCTTCTCGGCCACAATCAAGAGTTCACTGCCGACCTGAACAAAAGCGTAATCGAAATCGCTATGGAGACAGACGGCTTGATTGGCCGGAAGGGTCCAGGGAGTCGTGGTCCAGATGACGACAGAGATCGAGGTGATCCCGTCCGGAAATGGGATGCCCGGGAATGTACGGCTGAGGACCGCCGGAGACGTGACGACCGGAAACTTCACATAGATCGACGGCGACGTATGGTTCTCGTACTCCACTTCGGCTTCAGCCAGCGCGGTCTGGTCCTGCGTGCACCAGAGCACCGGCTTCAGACCTTTGTAGACGCCGCCGCGTTCGACGAATCTGCCGAATTCGCGAATGATCGCCGCTTCGTACGCCGGCGTCATCGTGCGGTACGGCTGGTGCCATTCGCCGAGTACCCCGAGACGCTGAAACTCCTCGCGTTGAATCGTGACGTACTTCTCCGCATAGTCCCGGCAGAGTTTGCGAATCGCCGAGACATCCAAATCCTTCTTCTTGTCACCGAGCTCTTTCATCACCTGATGCTCGATGGGAAGCCCGTGGCAATCCCAGCCCGGCACATAGGGCGCATGAAATCCCGCCATCGTTTTGGACTTCACGATGATGTCTTTCAGGATTTTATTCAGCGCGTGACCGATGTGGATGCGGCCGTTGGCGTAGGGAGGGCCGTCATGCAAGACATACCGTGGCCGCCCCTTGCCCGCCTCTTGAATCTGCTCATAGAGTTTCTGCTGTTCCCACCAGGCGAGCAGCTCCGGCTCCCGCTGCGGCAAATTCGCCTTCATCGGGAAATCGGTTTTAGGAAGATTGAGGGTGGCTTTATAATCCATGAATGAGAGAGGGAGGATAAGGTTTTGAGTTTTCAGTTTTTAGTTATGAGTTGTTTCGGTCCTCACTCAACACTCACAACTTATAACTCAAAACGGCTTGTGAGGGCTAGCTGACCGCCATCATGCGGTCCAAGGCGATCTTGGCCCACCGCTTATCGTCGTCCGGCACGACGATGTGATTGACGACATGGCCGTCGGCCAGATTCTCCATGGCCCAACAGAGATGCGCGGCGTCGATCCGAAACATCGTGGCGCACTGACAGATCGTCGAGGAGAGAAAGAAGACCTTCTTGTCGGTCATCTCACGCTTGAGGCGATTGACCAGGTTCAATTCCGTCCCGACCGCCCAGACCGTACCGGCCGGCGCAGCCGTGACGGTCTTGATGATGAACTCAGTGGATCCGATGAGGTCGGCCCTGTTGACCACATCCTCGTGGCACTCAGGATGGACGATGACCTTGCCCTCCGGATACTGCTTGCGAAAGTGATCCACGTGCGCCGGTTGAAACATCTGATGCACGCTGCAATGGCCCTTCCAGAGGATCAGCTTGGCGCGTGTAATAGCCTCTCTGGTATTCCCGCCGTTGGGCTGATAGGGGTCCCACACGATCATCTGGTCACGGGGAATGTCCATTGTGTTCGCCGTATTACGGCCCAAATGCTCATCGGGAAAGAATAAGATCTTTTCGCGCCGGGCCCAACACCATTCGATGACCGCGCGCGCATTGGAAGACGTACAGGTAATGCCCCCATGTTCGCCACAAAAGGCCTTGAGGACCGCAGCAGAATTCACGTAGACCGCCGGCATCACCGTCTCCTCAACCGGCACCACGCGACTCAGCGCTTCCCAACACTGATCAACCTGTTCGATCGCCGCCATGTCGGCCATCGAGCACCCGGCCGCCATGTCGGGAAGAATCACCGTTTGATTCGACCGGCTGAGAATATCCGCCGTCTCAGCCATAAAATGCACGCCACAGAACAGGATGTACGGCCGATCCGACCGTTCGGCAGACAGCTTGGATAACAGCAATGAATCGCCCCGAAAATCCGCGTGCTGAATTACCTCATCCCGCTGATAGTTGTGGCCGAGAATCATGACGCGAGCGCCCAGCGTCCGCTTGGCCTCGACCGTCCGACTGAACAGTTCTTCCGCCGACAGGGTCTGATAGTCAGCAATCAACCGTGATGATGCCGTGCTGGTGGTCACAAGTCCCCCGATCTAAAGTGATTGCTATTCTACGATAGCCTCCCTGCACATTCAATGAACCCTCAAGGGAAGAAGCCCTATCCTGACCGCCCCCCAACGGTGTGAAAGACGGAAGATCCGCGGTAGGTCTAATGGCCGATTGACTTCGTTTTGTCCTGAAGCATATGATCGTCGCAATCGCTAGGGGAGCCACACGGCTGAGAGTCCGAACGATCGGACGACCCTCACAACCTGACCTGGGTAATACCAGCGTAGGGAAGCCGGACTACAGCGGATATTGTGAGGATTCAGCCGTGCCTTCAGACATGGAGGTGCGGCTTTTTTATTTGAAGAATCGCGGTTAGCACACGGCCATCAGCTTCCGGAATCTGCGCTGATGGCTCGTCCCACAAGAAAGGATCTCCTTATGGATGTCCATACGATCGAGAATGGAAGCGGGCACGGCGTGCCGACCTCCACACTGAGCACCACGCCCTTCCCGGCTTCACGCAAAATTTATGTGCCCGGCGCTCAACCGGGCGTCCGTGTGCCGATGCGGGAAATTACTCTCACACCGACCAAACCGATGAACGGCGGCTCCGCGACGCCCAACGAACCGGTGACAGTCTACGACACCTCCGGCCCCT
>SXPO01000224.1 GCA_005793285.1 Nitrospiraceae bacterium | reverse complement strand
TTTGCGGTGGCGATGGGAAGCTACACCTTCTTGGCCGTTAGCGTGATCGGCCACACTGTTCTAATAGCGGCTGCAGCTATCACAGTGGCAACCTGGACAGCAGCCAGCGTG
This sequence comes from Nitrospiraceae bacterium, assembly GCA_005793285.1. Lineage (GTDB taxonomy): Bacteria > Nitrospirota > Nitrospiria > Nitrospirales > Nitrospiraceae > Nitrospira_D. The sequence continues at coordinate 3,329 of SXPO01000224.1, read as the reverse complement.
AAACCTCAGCTGTTCACCCGCGGCTTCGGTAGCGGCGCTGGCGGCGAGCCCACTTAAGCGTTGATTTGGCGACACACCACTTGGTCTGTGGGCACGTTAGCGTTCATGTCGCCTTTGCGGAAGAAATTGGATTGAAGCAGGTTCCCTAGCTCAATCTCATGGCTTCCTGGTCCGGCGTATCTGTCCCAAGTTCGTGCGAGGAGGACGGTTTGTGCGTGTATTGACTATCGGCGCCAGCGAAGGAATTGGCTTGGAAACTACTGGCCCCCGATGCCGGTCATGATGTGCGCGGGCCGGACGGTGTTGTCCATGACTGGGTGCGTGCATGTGCGAGATCTTTCGGTCTGACTTGGTTGGAGATAAAGGCTGATCATGGCTGACAACGTGAATGCGCTGGCTGGCAGCGACCTTCCGGTCTCTGCAAGGATACGAGATCGTTTGCGGTCTGCAGGTGCGCGGTTTCATGCCAACGATGACATTTCCAGGTTCATAGAGCCTAGCGAGTTGAATCTTTTGTTGGAGGAGGTCGCGGACAAGATGAAGTCGGTCCTCGAAAGCCTGGTGATTGATACCGAAAACGATCACAACACGCACGATACCGCGCGCCGTGTCGCAAAAATGTATCTGAACGAGGTGTTTCGGGGACGCTACTGGCCGGCCCCGCCGGTCACCGAGTTTCCCAATGTTGCCAGCCTCAATGAGTTGATGATCGTCGGACCGATTACCATTCGCAGCGCCTGCAGCCACCATCTCGTTCCGATTATGGGACGGCTGTGGATCGGCGTGATGCCCAATCAGCACTCGAACTTGATCGGTTTATCCAAGTATGCCCGACTTGCCGAATGGATCATGGCGCGGCCGCAGATCCAGGAGGAGGCAATATCGCAAATGGCTGAGCTGCTGATGGATTTGGTCAAACCGGATGGCTTGGCGGTCATTTTGGAGGCCGACCACTTCTGCATGCAGTGGCGGGGGGTGAAGGATACGGGGTCCAAGATGGTCAATAGCGTCATGCGTGGCTCTTTTCTCGTAGATGCAGTATTGCGTCGCGAGTTCCTGTCGCTGATCAAAATGAAAACGTGAGGTTCCAATGCTCGTCCGTTGTCTCTACGCTAGCCGCCCAGAGAAGCCCATGACCTCGGCGCTCACTCATGAAATTTTGAAACAATCGTGCCACAATAATCCTGGTCGCGGTATCACTGGCTTGTTGTGCTACACGAGCGAAATATTCGTTCAAGTAATCGAAGGTAGCCGTGACGATATCTGCAATTTGTTTAATGCGATAGTACGAGACGAACGCAACAAGGATGTGTGCTTGCTTGTTTACGAGGAGATCAAAGAGAGGCATTTTGGCAGCTGGACCATGGGACAGGTTAAACTTGACGGGGTAAACCCGGGTGTGATGTTGAAGTATTACGAGAAAGCCGAATTCAACCCCTTCAATGCTCCCGGTCACGCAACTATGTCGATATTGATGGAGCTGGTGGCTACCGGGGCGATTGTAAGCCACGTCGGTGCGTAAGCACTGTCTGTTCCCCTGCGCGTCTGGTCCTTCATCCGCAGCGATTACGGTCGTCACCCTTACGACCGCAGCGAGAAAACCCCAGCCGTTCACCTGCGGCTTCGGTCGCGACGCTGGCGGCGAGCACGAGTAAGCGTTGGTATTGATGACACACCACTTGGCCTGTGGGAACGTTAGCGTTCATGTCGCCTTTGCGGAAGAAATCGGATTGAAGCAGGGTCCTCAGCTCAATCTCATAACTTCTTGGTTCGGCGTGTCTGTCTCGAGTTTGCGCTGGGAGAATGGATCGTGCGTGTATTGATTATCGGCGCCAGCAAGGGAATTGGCTTGGAAACGACCCGCCAAGCCCTCGATGCCGGTTATCATGTGCGCGCCTTGGCTCGATCCGCTACCGCGATTGCGGTCTCAAATCCTAGCCTCAAGAAGATGCCGGGTGACGCGTTGAAACTCGAGGATGTAGAGGCGGCACTCGTCGGGGTGGACGTCGTGATCCAGACCCTCGGCGTTGGATTAGGAGACTTGTTCCGGCCTGTGCACCTGTTCTCGGACGCGACCCGGGTGCTGATCGCGGCAATGAGAAGCCAAGGTGTCAAACGTCTTATCTGTGTGACCGGTTTTGGAGCTGGGGAAAGTCGCGCGAGCATCAGCTGCCTGCAGCGGTTGCCGTTTCAGATCGTCTTCGGCCGCGCATATGAAGATAAGAGTTTGCAAGAGAATTTGATCAAGCAAAGCGACCTCGGTTGGACGATCGCCAGGCCTGGAGTTCTGACTAGTGGACCGCGTACCGGCCGCTACCGGATTCTTTCCGAGGCCTCTCAGTGGCGCAACGGGATTATCTCGCGCGCGGACGTCGCCGAGTTTCTCGTTCGACAGATCGAGGATCAGGCGTACATTCGTAAGACTCCGGTGCTGATCAACTGACGATTTTACTTTTAGGAGATCAGCATGGAGTCAGAGCTTCCCAAATCGACGGTGTTTTTCGATGGCTCCTGTCCCCTGTGTCGGGCAGAGATCGGATACTATCGGCGCAAGGATAAAGACCGCGCTCTTTGTTTTGTCGACATTTCTGAAACCGGCGCCGTACCCCCGGAGGGAATTGCCCAAGAGCGCGCAATGAAGCGCTTCCATGTTCGCGCAAGCGATGGGCTTGTTCTTTCCGGCGCGGCCGCATTCGTTGAAGTCTGGACTCGTTTGCCCAGATGGCGCTGGGCAGCACGTGCCGCGTCCCTGCCCGGAGCCCTGATTGCCCTGGAGCGGGGCTACAGGATTTTTCTTCCGGTTCGCCCGTTCATCTCCCGTTTCTTCGGGCGAGCTCTGGGGCTTCGGGCTGCCATACGCGGAGCCAAGCGCTGATGACGGGGCAAATTGAACCTAAAGACGAAACGGCTGACAGGGTTGACCTTAGGTCGTTACCCCAGGCCAGCGTGGCGGTCGTGTTCGGCGCTGGTGGCGGTATTGGAGGGGCATTGGTCGAAGCCGTCCAGGCCGCGGGAAAGTTCAAGCATGTCGTCTCGTTCAGTCGCAGCACTTCACCAGCGATCGACCTTCTGGACGAAGACAGTCTCGCACGTGCCGCGGCGTTCGCCGCCGATCAAGGTGAGCTTCGTCTTGTGATCGATGCGACGGGATTTCTCCATGATGATCGCCAGAGACCCGAGAAGAGCTGGCGGCAACTTGATGCGGCCAATCTCGCGCGAGCCTTTGCGTTGAATGCGATCGGGCCCGCGCTGATCATGAAGCATGTGCTGCCGCGGTTGCCGCGGTCGGGCAAAGCTGTCTTCGCGACGCTGTCTGCTCGAGTAGGGAG
>SXPO01000026.1 GCA_005793285.1 Nitrospiraceae bacterium | reverse complement strand
GTTTCACGGCATACACTAGGAACGAATTTTGGCTGTCGGCAAGAGAAACCGAGTGGCAATTGTGAGTTCGCTGGAAAAAGAGTTTTCCCGTCGCCTGGAGCAGGTTCCAGCTCATGGGATGGGCCTCTCTGTCGATGTGTATTCACCGGATCTTACCAGCTTGTTGGGAGCGTTACACCAGTGTCAAGCGAAGCCGGCCTACCTTGAAATCTTTCGCGCCGCTCCGGCGGCATTGGCCGCTGTGAGGAGACAGGTTCAGAGCAGCTTGTTGGCCTATCATGGCGAAGGACTGTGGCTGACTCAGCCGGAAACTCTCGATAATCCCTCGTTTGTGCAGGAGGTGTGTGAGGTTGCCGGGCATCTCCAGACGTTGGATAGCGCCTGGTTGAATCATGAATGCGCGACGAAATACATCGCCGGCTATTCATATGGCACCTACCTCCCTCCCCTCTATACGGAATCCAGTGCGTCGGTCGTGGCCGAGAACGTGCTGCTCATTCAAGATCTTCTTGACCGGCATTGTCGACTCACCAACGGAGCATCGCCGTTGGTGCTGCTCGAAATGCCTCCCCTTACATACTTTGTAGCAGGTACGCTGTCGATTCCAACATTTTTCCGCCTTGTTACACAATGGACATCCTGCGGACTCGTGTTGGACGTCGGCCATCTGTGGACGGTCTTTCGGTATTCGGGAGCCTGGCGAACATCCACACTTGCGCAATTTGTCGATAATTTCCTCAGGCAATTCCCCATGGATCGCATCGTCGAAATCCATGTCGCAGGACTGGCGATTCATGAGTCGAGCGTGGTTGGTTGTTCACAGTTGGTCGACAGGGAGAAACGTAATGTCCTCCCGGCTTGGACCGATGCCCATGCGGCCCCTATCCCGTTGGTCCTCTTCGAGATACTCGATCAAGTTCTGAGTCATCCTCGCCTGACAGGACTGCGAGGCCTCGCGCTGGAAGTAGACACAAAACCGATACCGCTGATCGTCGATGAATTTGTTCGATTCTCAGCGCGGTATGGTTCGGTTCTTGTCCCAATGAAGAAGGAGGGTGAGGGTACGCAGGAGAGCGGGTATGAGCGGCTTCCGAGAGCGCCTCTGTTGGATTCAGTTAAGCATGAGCTGGAAGCAGCCTATGAGCGGTATGCTCGCGTGGCGGCAGGCCGAAGCGAGCCTGAAGGTCCCGAATGGAGTCTGCCTGTAGCCTGCGCCGACGAGCTCGATACCTACCGGTCTACCTATCTCCCGTACGAGATCCTTTCCTGGGGGGGGCAGGTGGACGCCATGTTCCCACAGTCGTGCTGCAGGCTTGAAGAACGGGGCGTGCCGCTTTCGAGGTTTGTCCCGTTTTGGTTCCGACGACCACGCATGCTGTCCGGCTCGTATGATTTCTTTCTTGTGAAGATTGAGCGGTTTGTGGAATTTGTCCTCGAAGAAGCGCCGGATCTGGCCTCTGTGGTTGAGCAGGAGGCCAATGAACTTCGGCGGGCGTACGATCATGCCAACGAACCGCCTATGCAGGCAGTGGGTGAACGGACATGAGTTTCTGGTCAGCCCTTCCCCGCCCAATCATCGGTCTCTCTCCGATGGACGGCGTCACGGATGCGAGCTTTCGCGCGATCGTTGCGCGACAGGGAAGGCCGGATGTCACGTTTACCGAGTTTACGCATGTGCACGATATCTGTCGCGGGCCGGAGGTGTGTTTAGAGACGCTGGTCTACAGCGAGATCGAGCGCCCGATGGTGGCGCAACTCTATGGGAACAACCCGGATTTGTTTTATCAAGCCGTTCACGCGGTATGTGAGTTGGGGTTCGATGGATTGGATATCAACATGGGTTGTCCATCCAAGAGCGTGGCCTCATCCGGGTCTGGCGCCGGCCTCATCAGGACTCCTGAATTGGCCCGTGCAATCGTGCAGGCTGCCAAGCAAGGAATCACCGATTGGGCGGGTGGCCACACGCTTGAGCAAGCCGGTTTCAAACCAGCTCGGGTAGCCGCATTTCGGCGGCTCAATGAGGAGCGTGGAGGCTCCAGTCCTGTTGTGCGCCGTGCCCTGCCGCTTTCGGTGAAAACCAGACTCGGCTATGAGTCTGTGATGGTCGAAGCCTGGGTCGAGCATCTGCTTTCAGAGCAGCCGGCGGTGATCTCGCTCCATGGACGAACGCTCCGTCAGATGTATCGTGGCGAGGCAGATTGGTCGGCCATTGCGCGCGCGGCGGCGTTGGTGAAGGGAACCGGGACACTGATATTCGGGAATGGCGACATCAAGAGTCTTGAAGAGGCCGTGGGGCGTGTCCGCGAAACTGGCGTGGACGGCGTGTTGGTGGGGCGGGCTGTGCTTGGAGCACCCTGGTTCTTCCGGGAAAAGGAACAGGCCCGCGCACTTGCCCGCGAGCCTGGTGGTGTGAGCGTTGAGTTATGGGCCGGTCATGCGATCCCGATCGAGCAACGCTTCACCGTCCTGCTGGATCACGCCCGCCAATTTCAGGCGCTGTGTGGGCAAGGCCGGTTTCACCGCATGCGCAAGCATTTGGGCTGGTATTGCAAAGCCTTTCCACATGCCGCCGCGCTTCGCGCACGGATGGTCCGCGTGTCTTCCGTCAGCGATCTCGAAACGGTCCTTGACGAGTATCGGGCCCATCGCGTCTTAGATTCGGACGAGAACGAGCCGATCGATGAAGCCAGTTTGCCGGCGTCGCGATGCGGCTAGTCCTGGCATCCACATCCCCCCGGCGCAGGGAATTACTGTCGCTGTTAGGGCTCTCGTTCGAGGTCTGTCCTCCGACATTTGTCGAGCGGCCGATCCCAGATCTCTCGCCTCTTGAACAGGTGGCTCGGTTCGCTCTGGAAAAAGCGCGATCGGTGGCCCGCACGCGTCCGGAAGATCTGGTGCTCGGCAGCGATACTGTGATTGAGTCGAATGGCTGTCTCTTGGGTAAGCCGCGTGATCTGAAGGATGCGCGAGCCATGCTGACGAGCCTGGCTGGTCGGCCACATGTTGTCCACACGGCAGTGGCCTTGTGCAGTCGAGTACGGGGGATCGACGTCGTCGAAGTCGCGACGACCACTGTGTCTATGAAGCCGGATATCGGTGGTGCGGTCGAGCGGTATCTCGCGACCGGTGAATCGCTGGGAAAAGCCGGGGCCTATTCAATTCAAGGCCAGGGCGCTGACTTGATCGAAGCGATCGACGGCGATTATACGGCAGTGGTCGGGTTGCCCTTACAGGTATCGGCCAGGCTGCTGCGTGCCGCTGGTTACTCTGTCCTGTCGGATCTCGAAGAATTGTATCGGCGAAAACCCTATCCCAACTGGAGCCGGTTCACACCCTGATTGAATCAGGGGGGCAGTTCTCCTACAATGCACGGGGTTTTTCACTTCTCAACAGGCTCGGTGCATGTCAGTCATGATAAAGGATGGTATGAATTTCTACGGACATAAAAGAGTGTGGGGAGCGGCTAGCCTCATTGGAGTCTGGATGATGGGGATCGGGATGGCTTGGGCCATCGATGTCAAACTATCTGCACAAGACGCCCAAAAAGCTCTTGAAACCGGCCGAATCCCGATGGAAAAAGCCAATCTACCCGAGGATGTGAAGAAAGTGTTGCAGCAGGCCTCATTGGCCGCCCGCGTGGGAGCCGATCCGGAGAAAGATCCTTGCAGTGCGAGTGCGATCTTGCGCACCAAGCGATATCGGTTGGAAGCGTTCGGTCGGCAGGAGGCGGTGGAATCCAAGAAACGAAAGATCGACGTGCGCATGCCCGAAGAGTTCATCAAGAAGGTCATGGACATGCCCAATATGGAAGTCGAGGTTCAGCTCTGCGGCGATGACGAGTATTTTGCCGAAGGGGCCGTCATCGAGCTGCAGCAAGGTTCTAAGCGGATCAAGTCTATCGACGTCGGCAAGGCCGAACGAGGACGAAAGAACGAAGGCCAGGGCCCGGCCTTCCGCTCCCGCTTCACCGCGCTCTTCGCCTACGAGCAGTTCGATCCGAACGCCAAGTCGGTCTTCGTTGTGAATCTTCAAGACGGGCAAGAAGCCAGAATCCACGCCGACTTCTCCAAGGTGCGGTAATCTCTCCGTCCGGTTCCATCGATAGGCTCACGCCCTACTCGGTCACGCTCACGCGGTCGGCTCATTGAGCCGGATCGTATAGAGGTAGTGGTACAAGCCCCTGCGTTCCATCAGCTGGTTGTGTGTGCCGTCTTCCACTAGCCTGCCCTTGTCCAACACAAGAATGCGGTCGGCGCGCTGAATAGTCGATAGCCGATGGGCCACGACGAAGGTGGTTCGTCCCTTCATCAATCGCTCCAGGGCCTCCTGCACCAGCCGTTCCGATTCGGTGTCGAGCGACGACGTGGCCTCGTCCAATAACAGGATGCGCGGGTTTTTGAGAATCGCCCGCGCAATCGCGATGCGCTGACTCTGTCCGCCGGAAAGATTGACGCCTTTTTCACCGACGATGGTCTGATAGCCATCGGGGCAGTCCATGATGAAGTCATGCGCATGCGCGGCTTGGCTGGCTTCCCGCACCGCCGCGTCATCCGCGTCCGGATTCCCATAACGGATATTGTCGAGGATTGTTCCACCGAACAGAATCGTTTCTTGCGGGACGAGTGCCAGCTGCCGATACCAGCTCTCGACGCTCACCTGGCGCATATCATGCCCATCAACAGTGATGCGTCCGTCGGTCGGATCGTAGAATCGGTGGAGCAGATTAATGACGGTAGTTTTGCCGGCGCCGGTCGGTCCGACAAAGGCGATGATCTCGCCGGGTTTGGCCTCGAATGACAGATGTGAGAGCACGGGGGTGCGAGCGTCGTAGGCGAAGCCGACTCCTTCGAAGCGCACGTGGCCGTCGACTGATGAAAGGGCTTTTGCGCCGGGCTGATCGTGGATGTCTGGGCGGACATCCAGAATTTCAAACACCCGTTGCATCGCGCCTTGCGCTTCTTTCACTTGCGCAAACACACGGGCTGCCGAGCTGAAGGGGCCGATCAGGATACCGGCGAACAAGACAAAGGCGAACAGGTCGCCGGGGGTGACTGTACCCTCGATGACTTGGCGGCCTCCGTACCACATGACGGCGGCTGCGGCCGAGAACGTGAGCAGGCTGATCACCGGAATGAACAGCGCCATGATGCCGGCCCGCCGCATCGTGAGTTCCAGTGTGCGGTCTATCTGATTGGAGAAGCGGGCTTCTTCTCGTTTGGTCTGGACAAACGATTTGACGATGCGAATGCCGGAGATCACTTCTTCCGCCAATGTACTGAGTGCGGCGGTATGGTCTTGAAGCGAGGTCGAGAGCGCCTTGAGCTTGCGCCCGAAAATTTTCGCCACCAGCACCAGCACGGGGAGCACGACCAGGATTAGGAGACAGAGACGCCAATTCATTGTGAGAAGAAACGCGATTCCACCTACGAATGTGACGAGTTGTTTTGCGCTGTCGATGGGCGTTTCCGTCACGACTGATTGAATAACCGTGACGTCGCTCATCAGCCGTGACAGCAGTTCGCCGGTGCGGCGGCGGGCGAAAAATCCGATGTCCAATGTTTGCAAGTGGCGAAACAGATATCGGCGAAAGTCAGCGACGATTCGCTGAGACACCCAGGCAGTCAGATAACTATGCCCCATTGCACAGAGGCCTTGGAGCACAACCAGACCAAGGAATATGCCGATCAATTCCGTCATCCTGACGCCGTCATGCTGGACGGTGATGAGATCCCAAAGCATACCTGCGAGTCGGAGCAAGGCCAGATTGATGGCTGCCACGCCCATGACGAGCAGGCTTCCCAGCAGCATGCGCGACAGATAGGGTCGAACGAACGGTAGGAACCGTTTGAAGATCAGCATGGCAGGTCACGAGGCATGAGGAAGGCGGCAGAAGCCACTGATCGAGTATCCATCACATTTTGAAGAATAGGGCGTAACCAGGCAAGAACGGCGCTGGACGAGGATCAGAGTTGGACGACTGACTCGAGGAGATTCTTAATGATCGCGATGAAGTCAGTCCGATCCTTCTCGCCAATGACGACATCAGTCAGGCGGACGAACATGCGCGTCTCTTTGTTAAGAGACGCGCAGAGATACAATTACGCATTGGAGGAACCAAGAAATCGCCCACGTACGTGCAGTTTACCGTCTGAATGCGAATCCGAACCCTTCTGCCATCGGCCAAGGCGTCCTCCTGCATTGTAGACGGCAATTAGCTTTTACGGCGAAGGAATTTTTGGCGCTGGCGCAGCTTCTTATACTTGTGCTTGCGCATTTTCTTCCGGCGCTTTTTCAACACGCTCGACATACTGTGTGTCTCCCAGGGAGCGGGAGTCTAGAGGCTTTCTGTTCAAAATGCAAGTCTGCTGTTGCACTACCGCCGATACAGCGTTTCGTCTATAGATATGCAAGCGCGTCCCTTGACCCTCCGTTCATTGCCTTCTTATACTGCGAATTATGGATCTGAGAAGGGCATGCTTTGCTGGTTCGAGTCTATCGCTTGCCGGATGGGTTGTGCTGTGTGCCCTTGCCGCGGGTAGCTGTTCGTCGAAGACGCTTCAGTATCCTGCGGATTATGAACGGATGCAGCGTATCGATCGGGCAGTGGAATCGCTCCGGGATGCGTATCAGAAGAAAAATCATTCCGCGTTTCGAGCCGTGATGGCGCCGTTGAATCACCTCGAATCGTTGCAGCATCAAGTCGAGGCGGACTTCGAGGCCTTTCACGCGATCTCGCTCGAATTCAAAGTCGAGCGGGTCATCCTTGAAGGCGACAATATTGACGTATATGTTCGTTGGCAAGGTGTGTGGAAAAAGCATGCTGATGATGCGGGTATGCGGCAGCGAGGCCATACACGGCTACAGTGGGCCGGAACCCAGTCGGTTCTGCTGCGCGATATTCAAGGCGATCTGCCGTTCGGCATGAAAACGAAGCAAGCGCTGTCCGAGATTCCACCACCCAAGCCTGCTCCGCGATAGCCATCCATGCAGCGGGCTACTCCACCACCAGCGGATTTTCTTGTCATCGGCAGTGGAGTCGCCGGACTCCGCGCGGCGCTCGATCTCAGCCGGGAAGGCCGGGTGATTATGCTCACCAAGGGCCACCCCTTACAGAGCGCCTCCATTTTTGCGCAAGGGGGCGTGGCGGTGGCGCTGAGTGAAGAAGACGACGTGGCGATCCATCTGACGGATACGGTGAAAGCGGGACACGGGCTATGCCGGCGAGAAGCGGTGCGGGTTCTCGTCGAGGAAGGGCCGGATCGTATTCAGGAGCTGATTCGATGGGGAGCGAAATTTGATAAAGCAGGGGGCAAGTTCGCGTTCGCTCGGGAAGCCGCGCATAGCCGTAGCCGGATTCTCCGTGCCCAAGGCGATGCGACAGGGAATGAAATGGTGCGCGTATTGATGGCGCAAGCCCATCGGCAGAAACGGATTCATCGGATGGACTTCCATTTTACTGTGGATCTCGTTGTGGAAGACGGCCGATGTTGCGGCGCTGTAGTGCTGGACGAGCATTCGGGTGAGCAATTCATCTTGCCCGCCAAAGCGGTCGTGCTGTCAACGGGCGGGGCCGGCCAAATCTATGCTCGGACGACGAATCCGCCGAACGCGACTGGCGACGGTATGGCCATGGCCTTTCGTGCAGGGGCGCTCTTGCAGGACATAGAGTTCGTCCAGTTTCATCCAACGGCGCTGTATCTTCCGTCATGCCCGCCGTTTCTTCTCTCGGAAGCGATGCGAGGTGAAGGAGGGCAGCTGCGTAATCATAAGGGTGAGGCATTCATGCAACGGTATCATCCATTGGGTGCCTTGGCTCCCAGGGATATCGTGGCGCGGGCAATCTGGGCGGAAATGGCGGCGACCAAATCCCGGCATGTGTATCTCGATGTGACTCACCTGGGAGCGGACTTTGTAAAGCGGCGATTCCCGACGATTTATTCGACCTGCCTGCGGTACGATATCGATATCACGGAAGAATGGATTCCGGTTTCGCCGAGCGCGCACTACATGATGGGAGGAGTCTGGACCGATCTCAACGGCGCGACGACCTTGCCGGGCCTTTTTGCGGCTGGTGAGGTGGCGTGCAGTGGTGTGCACGGCGCCAATCGGCTGGCGAGTAATTCGTTGCTGGAAGGACTGGTTTTTGGCATGCGGGCCGGCGTTGCTGCTGTCGCGTGGGCGGCTCGCCAGGCTGTGCCGGATTTGTCCGGGCAGGTTGCGGCCTTGCGGCAAGTGCTGAGGCATCGACTGGACGACACAGAAAAAATGCGAAATTCGCTTCGTCGAACGATGTGGGGCCAAGTTGGCATCATTCGTTCCCGCGAGTCCTTAGTTCGTGCGACTGCCCAACTGTCTCGGTGGGAACATATGATTTCGAAGTCGTTTGCCGGAAGGGCCGATCTTGAGGTTAAGAACATGGTTCAGGTGGCGCATTGTGTGGCGGAAGCGGCGTTATGGCGAGAGAACAGTGTGGGCGCCCACTTCCGATCAGACATTCCAGAATCTAAACGACCAGGGTGGAAACAACATAGCCAACTGTCTGTGAAGAAATCGGCTATTGGGCAGGAGCAGCAGAAACACTCTGGGCAGGTGGTTGCGCTACCGTCTCCGAAGACGCAATTACGTGGCCGGTCGCGGCAAGGTCTCGCGTGAGAAAGCCCCGGTAATAACGCAACATCTTGCGGACGTACTGCTGGGTTTCAGTGATCGGCGGAAAGGTCCGGTAGCGGTCGATGGCCTGCTCGCCTGCGGTATCAGCTGCCAGCGCAAGCGGGAGGTTCCCGCGAAATCGATCCGGCAGCTGTCGGAGGTATTTCGTTCCTCCGCCGGTATTGTCTTCAGGATCGTATAGATCTCGCACATCCATTTGAGCGGCGGGTTGCGGCATCAGCTGCATGAGACCGACTGCCCCTGCCCGTGACACGGCTTGAGGATCGAATCCCGATTCGGCTTTGATGACGGCTCGAATGAGCGCCGGGTGCAAAGGTTGTCTTGGTTTCGGCATGGTCAACCGATAACAGTCTTCAATCCCCTGTCAAGGAGAAGGCAGATCTTGTACCTCTTGGATGGAATGAAAGTGGATGTGAAAACAAGAAGTTCCGGACTTAGAGGGGGGAAGCCATTTCCCCAAAACGTTCCCGCGCTCCAATAAACAGTTCGTGTAGCTTTTGAGTGAGGGGGCCCGGTTTCCCCCTGCCG
>SXPO01000223.1 GCA_005793285.1 Nitrospiraceae bacterium | reverse complement strand
GCCGGTTACAACCTCGTCACCCAGGACATCTTCGACGACGGAATTCCAAACAAATGAGATCGTCTCGTTCTTCATAGACCGGTCTTGCATGATCTTCGACGCGCGGAGCTTATCGCGGCGATGGACAATCGAGACTTTTGTCGCGAACTTGGTTAGAAAGTTCGCTTCTTCCATGGCGCTGTCTCCACCACCGACCACGATCAGTTCTTTTCCCCTAAAAAAGAACCCGTCGCAGGTCGCGCAGGTGGAGACCCCGTGGCCGGTCAGCCGTTTCTCGTTCGGCAACCCGATTTGAATCGCCGATGCGCCGGTGGCAATGATGACGGTCTTCGCTTGCACGGTCTGTTCGCCGTCGATCGTGATGTTAAATGGATGCTGGGTGAACGTGACGGCGGAGGCCTCGCCCGTGAGAAATTCGGTTCCGAACCGTTCCGCCTGTGCGCGCATCTCCTTCATCAGGTCCGGGCCCATGATGCTCTTGGCAAAGCCGGGATAGTTCTCCACGTCGGTCGTGGTGGTCAGTTGTCCGCCTGATTGCCAGCCTTCAATAAGGAGCGGGGCCAGGTTCGCGCGAGCGGAATAGATGGCGGCGGTCAGTCCTGCCGGTCCTGAGCCAATGATGACAACATTGCGCATGCGCGGACTGTATCATAGTAAGGGAAGGAGACGGTAGGAGGTGTTGGCCTGGTTTATGAAAGCATTGTCAGCTGTTTGAATAGGTGCGTAGTTTGTTTGCGGAGCTGGCTCAGTAGGAGCGTCCCGTTGATGAGATAATCAGCCAATCGGATTTTCTTCGACAAAGGCAGCTGGCTCTTGATGCGCCGGATGGCTTCGGCGCGAGAAAGGCCGTTTCGTTTTTTGAGCCGGGCGATTTGGGTCTCTCGGTCGGCGGTGACGACGAGGGTTGTACCCATTCGCTTGTCGATGCCGGCTTCGAACAACAGCGGCACGTCGTAGATGACGACGGCCTTGGGGTTGTTCCGAGCGGCTTCTCTGGTGAGACGGTTTTGTTCCCGTGCCACTCGGGGGTGGATGATACGCTCAAGCGCCAGGCGTTTGGCAGGATGGCGAAAGACGATGGCGCCAAGTACGTGGCGGTTGAGAGTACGATCGGAATTGAGCACGCCCTTGCCGAAGGTCGCGACGATTTCCTTCCAAGCCGGCTTGCCTGGTGTCACGACCTCACGGGCCAATAGATCGGCATCGATAACGACCGCGCCATATTGCTTGAGCATTGTGGCGACAGTACTCTTTCCGGTCGCCACGCCGCCTGTGAGTCCAACGAGGATCATGGGCGCGAAGCATACAGGAGACGGAAGGCTCAGGTCGAGGTTGAGGCTGAACGAATCGTGCAGGCTAGAGCTCCTGGTTGACAGGCTGTCTCGGTCGCCTGTAATACCGTGGCTATGCAGCGTATGGTTTTCCTCATATTGATTCTTGCAGCGCCCTGCGGTTCAGCTTGGGCCGACGCTCCTGTGGTCCAAGTTCCTCGCACCATCACTGTGTCGCTGGACGGTAGTGGCGACTTCGTATCGATTCAAGAGGCCGTTGATAGCGCCAAGAAGGACGACACAGTCTTTGTGAAGCCTGGGGCCTATCCCCAAAACATCACGATTCACAGCAAGGAGCGGATCAAACTGGTCGGCGCCGGAGTCGATCAGGTGACCCTCCTGGGGCGCAAGGATATCGTAGGGGTCCTGCATGTGGGCAAGTGGCCCTACGGCGCGACCGATGTTGAAATTACCGGCCTGACCATCAATGAACATGGCGGCCATGCGGTGGGATTATTTAACGGCAAGGGGATTACCCTCCGTGGTCTTCATATCAAGGGGATGCTGTTCGGCCAGCATGTGCAGGATGTCCGCATTGAAGATTGCGTTATCGGGGGCAGTGAAACAACCGGGGTGCAGTTTGCAGATTCGCAGGCGGTACTCATCGGAAATGTCATCCATGACAATGATTATGGCGTGAATGTGGCGGGAAAGTCGGAGGCCCGGCTTGAGCGGAACGTCATCACAGGGAATCTCTTCGAGGCAGTCCTGGTCAGCGATCATGCCAAAGCAAAATTGATCAGCAATACCTTCGTGAAAAATGGCACCGGGGCGTCTTTTTTAGGCTCGTCCCGCAGCGAGGCATCGGGGAACATCGTCGGACTCAATAGGATCGGTTTTCGCGTGGCTGCCACCAGCCAGGCCACGTTCTCATTTAATGCCATGTTTAATCGCGAGAGCGACTACATGATCGCAGGATCGCCCAACGTTCCTGCCCCGGAACTCAAGTCGGAATCGGATATCGCCGCTGATCCACGGTTTGTGGATGCTGAGCATAACGATTTTCGCCTGAGTTCTGAAACAATGCTTCTCAATCGAGGGGCATTCGCATATCTTGGCGCCCTCCCTCCTCTCAAGCCCGTCTCGACTCATCCGTAAAAGTAGATCAAATCCAATGGGATAGGTAGGGCCCATGATAAGGGGAAGGCCTCTGCTATGCTTTCTCTCACGCGCGCAGGGCATTCAGGTTCAGCCTATAGTTAAGAAGCAGAAAAAGAAGCCGACAAGGGCTTAACAAAAACAGGGAGGGCTTTCGGGGCGAAAACATCCCATCCCTCCATGATATGGAATCGGGGAAGCTGGTAGGCGCAGTCCTGCCTATGTTTGAGCAAGCTCAGATGCAGATGCAAAACAGTATCGAGGTCATCGGCTATCTTTTAAATCAAGAATGCGTCATCTGGAGTTGGGCTGTCACCGTTTGATCTCCCCCTCCTCCTCTCTCTCTTTCTGACTCGTTTTCCTCCTGTGCGATGCATTGTCAGCGACTGGTGAGCCTGGCACCGAAGCATCCTCCATACCGTTGCGCGCCATGATCGAGGATCTTGGAGTCTCTCTTGCGCCGACGAGTTGAGCGGCCGTGACTGCTCTTCTCTTGACAGCTGGATACAAGCGTCCGTACTCTCCACGCACAATTCATCACTTCGTTGTAAGCCAACGATAGCGGAGGTTCGCTATGACAGACTGCCTCAATAACCGAAAGGGTCCGTGGGTGCTGATGGCAGCAGTCTCCGCGATGACTGCATTGTTCGCCGGACCGATAGTGACGCAGCTGGCCTTGGCCGAGGAGTTGCCGAAAGAATCGGTATTGCCTCTTGGAGTCGCCAACAAGGCGATTCATGCGGCACTGGAATATTGCAAGAAGGATGGATACCGCGTGAGCGTGTCCGTAGTCGACCGGGCCGGCCTGTTGCGCGCGATGGGACGAGCCGATGGAGCAGGATCGCATACGGTCGATAGCAGCAGGAAAAAAGCCTATACAGCGGCAAGTATGCGCAGGACCACGACGGAGTTGGCGGATCTCAGCATGAAGATGCCGACGTTGCAGGCCTTGCGCGATATCAACGACGACATGCTGATTCTGGGCGGTGGACTGCCGATTGAGATCGGAGGTGAGATCGTGGGTGGGATCGGTGTCGGCGGAGCGCCTGGTACTCATCTCGACGATGCCTGTGCGCAGGATGGTCTTGATGCCATCGGCGCCGCGCCGAAAGTAAGGACACCACAGTGACACATCTCTGGAGGGCCGCTGTTCTGGGGATTGTTGTGTGCTTGAGTGCTGGGTGCAACAGCAGCACGCCTGAACCGGTGTCCATGGAGATTCTGTCGGCAAAATTACGCCTGACGATCGTGCGCATGGCCACTGACCCCTTTCTCTCTCGACATGTGCTGACGTTGAAGGTTGAAGGGGAGGGCAGCTGCGCCTCGTCAACAGAGCTGTTCCCCAACACAGGACATGTCAGCAGACGAAACATCTTTCTGGCGTCGAAGGGGATGATTTATGTAGTGGGACAATTCGATGCGCGAATCATCAAT
>SXPO01000222.1 GCA_005793285.1 Nitrospiraceae bacterium | reverse complement strand
TGCAGAAAAACACGCGGTCAGCGAAAGAGTGCTCGACGAGAATTTTTGCCAATGTGACTTGCGGTTCCGTGTAGTAGAGGTTGGATACGTGGATCAGCTCCGCCGCTTGCTGTTGGATGGCCTGGACGAGGGCCGGATGTCCATGGCCCAACAGATTGACTGCGATGCCGCCGACAAAGTCGAGGTACTCCCGGCCTTCCATATCATAGACCTTCGAGCCACGACCTCGAACAATCGAGATCGGTTGACGCGTGTAGGTCTGCATCAGGTACTTGGCTGCACTGTCTTTCAATTCTTCAGTCTGCATAGCACCACGTATCCCATTAGAAAGAAAGGGAAGTTAGCACAGGGTCTGAGTGAAAGCAATAAGGGTAGCAGGGGACAAAAGACCTGCGAGCGGATAGTCAGTCGTATCGCTTCCGAGTGTGATAAGCTGCGCGGCAATGAAGTTGTGCAGCCGGTGTACCCAACAGAATCCAGACGACGCCTCTTTCTGTCATCAGTGCGGGACTTCCCTCGACACAGCCGCTGCCGCAGAGCCAGTTTCCGATCCCGTCACTCCTTCGCCCCCGCCGATTCAGGATGAAGAATCGTTCTGGCGGCAATTTATCGGCCCCAATGCCGATCAGTACCTGGTTCAGTTCAAGAAGTTTTCAGCGAACGGCCAGCCAAAATTTGCCTTGTCTTGGAACTGGCCTGCATTTCTTTTCATCTCCTTTCTCTGGTTTCTCTATCGGAAGATGTATCTCCATGCGTTCGTCTATGCCGTAGGCCCCATGATTTCGACCTATCTGACGGGGGATGTCTCGTCGGGCCTTGTTTGGAGCATCATTGCAGGGGCCACAGCGAACTACTTGTACTATTGGCATTGCCGGGAACAGATCGGCGAGATCAAGAAGGCCGGTCAACTGAATCAACCGGCGCAAGAGCAGGCGCTCAAAGAAGCGGGTGGAGTGCAACCCTACGTCATCTGGGTCGGCGTGGCATTTTACCTTCTCTTTATGGTGATGCTCATCAAGATGGTGCAAGAGGGCCCCCCGGATTCCGACCAACTTCCGGCAAAGCCTGCCAGATCGGCGGCAGTGACGAGTGTGACGAGGATCGATTGTTCGACTGCCCCCTGTACTCCCGGATCAGAGGGTCAATGGGATCGCAGCTCGCGTGTGGGTATCGGCTTGACTTGACGCCGCAATCCAGTATTCTGGGGCCGGCTCCGGATCGTTGATTATCATCCATCGAGAGGAACGTACCATGGCTCGGCTGGTTCTACTCCGTCACGGCGAATCGCAATGGAATCTGGAAAACCGCTTCACTGGCTGGGTTGATGTGCCACTCTCACCGCGCGGTGTTGAAGAGGCCAACAATGCCGGAGACAAGCTCAAGGGGGTCACCTTCGACCGTGCCTTCACCTCTGTCCTGAGCCGCGCGAACGAGACGTTGCGGTTCGTGTTGGAGGCCATCGGCCAAACGGCCATTCCTATCGAAAAAAACAAGGCCCTGAACGAACGGATGTATGGCGAGCTGCAGGGGTTGAACAAAGCCGAGACCGCGACGAAATATGGAGATGCTCAGGTCAAGATCTGGAGGCGAAGCTACGATGTACGGCCGCCTGGCGGAGAAAGCCTGAGAGATACGGCTGAGCGGGTCCTGCCCTATTACGACAGCAAGATCAAACCCTGCGTTCTCAAGGGTGAGACCGTTTTGATTGCGGCGCATGGCAACAGTCTTCGCGCGTTGGTGATGCAGCTGGAGCAATTGTCGACGGAGCAGGTTCTGGAATTGAACATTCCCACCGGCGCGCCGCTCTTGTACGAACTCGACAACAGCGGCATGGTGCTCTCGCACCGGTATCTCTGAGAGGGCCCTGTGCGAGACTCGCGAGAAATGCGCGAAGGGCTGGTTCGTTCGTTTTTTGGAGTCTCGCCTGCCGCGCGAGACCCGCGCTAGTCTATCTCCTCGAGCAGTCTGCCGTATTCCGCTGCCGGTGCGTAGTCGATCATGAGGATCAGTAACTTGTCCCGATCTTCAAAGGGGATGCTGCCCTGATTTTCAATCTGCGATGCCGCTTCGGCGCTGACCGCCATGTGGTTCAGGCCTTCGTGGTCGATGAGTTGGCTGTACCGGGTGCGCCGCTCGTCCAATTCTGTGTGGTATGAGTCCCAGGTGCCGGGACCGAGTTGCCCCGATGCCCACCAAGTCGTCTTCATCGATTCCAACAGGGCGTCCCGAGTCGCATCCCGATACTTCATCGGAATGTGCGCCTCGATGGCGGCGATGATCCAGTACAGATTCAACGAGAGGATCTCCCGCGCTATCGCTTGAGCTGTCGAGGCAGATGCGGTGAGTCCGTATTCTTCGAGCTGCGCGAGGGATGGCGGCAGCGGCATTGCCTGGAGCAACGCGGCTGCGGCTTGTGCGGGAGTCATGATCGATTCATCTCATTCGGTTTGGCTGTAGGGAGGATACTGCACGGCCTGTCTGCCGCACAAGCCAGCCTGTCCGTCATTCTGGCCAGAGAAATCGAAAGTAGGAAATGGGGTGGATGACGGGTTTCGAACCCGCGACCTCCGGATCCACACTCCGGCGCTCTAACCAACTGAGCTACACCCACCATGTGCAAGAGCAAGTGAAGAAGGAGGATCTTAACAAAGGGGGACTCACCGCCGCAACCAATGACCCCGCGAAACGCCTCCTACCCCCTTGCATCGAAGGCCATTTGCATCTCGGCTACAATGGCGGCAGCGGCAGCAGCGGGATCGGCTGCGTCACGGATCGGCCGACCAACAACCAGGTAATCAGCCCCTGCGGCGATCGTTTGTGTTGGGGTGGTTGCCCTCGCATGATCGTCGACTCCCTTACCAGCAGGTCTGACCCCCGGCGTCACGATCACAAAACGAGGCCCGACCTTCTGCCGAATAGCCTCCGGCTCTTCACCGGATGCCACGACTCCATCGCACCCGACCTCCGAAGCAAGCAGCGCCCTGGCCGCCACTAGATCCTGGACGGTCCGCTGAATACCCATATCACGCAAGTCTTGGCCGTCGAAATTCGTGAGTACCGTTACGGCCAACAGCTTGAGCGGCGATCCTTCCCGGCCCTGCACCGCCGCCTTGAGCGCCTTCCGATTGGCATGGACCGTGAGAAAATCGACACCCATCGCCGCCACCTGCGCCGTCGCGCGGCGAACAGTTTCCTCGATATCGAGGAACTTCAGATCAAGAAACACCCGCATCCCCCGCTCGACCACCCGCTTCACCATGTCCGGTCCCGCCGCTGTATAGAGCTCCAGCCCGATCTTGACGAAGGACACCTGGCCCTGGAGGCGATCTAACAGACGTTCCGCCTCCTCGGCAGACGGTACGTCCAGCGCAAAGATCAAGCGGTCACGCGCCACTAGTTTTGACATCATGTATCTCCTGTTCCAATCTGTGATCCTTGACGATTCACAAGCCCCTATGATACAAGACATCTTTCCTTCTGGAGGAATAGACGATGCCTGTGATTCACAAATCTACGATTCGAAGCGCCCGCCAAGCCGAACATCGGCGTGAACGGAACCGGTCAACGATGAACACCGTAAAGACGGTAGTGAAAAAAGTCCAGTCTGCCGTGGCTGAGAAAAAGACGGATGACGCCAAGACTTTCTTGCGCGAAGCCGTGTCTGCAATCGGGAAAGCCGTGACGAAAGGC
>SXPO01000221.1 GCA_005793285.1 Nitrospiraceae bacterium | reverse complement strand
GGCCAAGCAGGGGCGCGACCGGAAATTTCAGGCGATCCTTCCCCTCAAAGGGAAAATTCTGAACGTCGAAAAAGCGCGATTCGACAAGATGCTGACCAGCGACGAGATTCGGACGCTGATCATGGCGCTGGGCACCGGGATCGGCCGCAAGAGGGAAGAAAGCGACAAGAGCGACAAAGACGCGTTCGACATCTCCAAGACACGGTATCACAAAATTATCCTCATGACCGACGCCGACGTGGACGGCAGCCACATCCGCACCCTGTTGCTGACCTTCTTTTTCAGGCAGATGCCTGAGCTGATCGAACGGGGCTACATCTATATCGCCCAGCCTCCGCTCTTCAGAGTGAAGAAGGGCAAGGCAGAGCGGTATTTGAAAGACGAAGGGGCGTTGAACGAGCATCTGGCCGATCTGGCGGTGGAAGATGTCGAGTTGTACCTCGAAGGGGCGCAGGGATATGCGACCGGGCGTCGGCTCCTGCCGATCCTCAAGAAACTGATCGCCTTCGAGCATTTGCTCGGCCGGCTGAACAAGAAGCCGTATGAAGCCGCGATCCTGCGCGCCTTTGTCGACGAGCCTGGTCTAGATCGGGAACTGCTCAAGAATCGGGCGGCGCTGGCCTCCACTGTTGCCAACGTCACAGGCGCATTGGCAGGCGCTTATCCCAAGCTTGCGCCGACCTTCGAGATCCTGCCGGACGACGAGCACCACTCCAACAAAGTGGTGTGCCGGCTGCAGGCCAACGGCGTGCTGTACAGTCTGGACATCACGCACGAGCTCGTCGGCTCGGCCGATTTCCGCGAGCTGCAGAAACTGACGCCGTCTGCCATCGGGTTGGGCGGGCAACCCTATAGACTCAAAGCCAAAGGGCAGGAACAGCCCTATCAGTCGACGGATGAATTGGTAAAGGCCATTCTCGACCTGGGGAAGCAGGGACTGAGCATTCAACGGTACAAAGGACTGGGCGAAATGAATCCGGGTCAGTTGTGGGAGACCACGATGAATCCCGAAGCGCGCACGCTCTTGAGGGTCACACTCGAAGACCTGACCGGCGTCGATGAGATCTTTACGATTCTCATGGGTGATGAGGTCGAGCCGCGCCGGAACTTCATCCAGACGCATGCGCTTGAGGTAAGAAATTTAGACGTTTAACGTTGTGTGTGAAGCGTGAACCGCAGGCGAAACGGGATTCCGGATCGTCACGTTTCACGAGATTCGCTTTACGAGGACACAATGCCCTACGATGAACGGTTAGGTCATATCGCGATCGAAGACGAGATGAAGTCGTCGTATCTCGATTACGCCATGAGTGTGATCGTCGGACGAGCGCTTCCCGACGTCCGTGACGGACTCAAGCCGGTCCATCGCCGTATCCTGTACGGCATGAACGAAATGGGCCTGGCTTCCAACCGGGCCTACCGGAAGTCTGCCAAAATCGTGGGCGAGATCATGGGGAATTACCATCCCCACGGCGACACGGCCATTTACGATACGCTCGTCCGGATGGCGCAGGATTTCAACATGCGCTATCCGCTGGTCGACGGCCAAGGTAACTACGGGTCGATGGACGGCGATTCGCCGGCGGCCATGCGCTACACGGAAGCGCGCATGACCAAGCTCGCGGAGGACATACTGGCCGACATCGACAAAGATACGGTCGACTTCGGTCCCAACTACGACGAATCCCTCCAGGAACCGCTGGTGTTGCCGACCAGGGTGCCCAATCTCCTCATCAACGGAGCCGGCGGCATCGCCGTCGGGTATGCGACGAACATTCCTACGCACAATCTGGGTGAAGTGATCGATGGGCTTCTCCTATTGTTGGAGAATCAGGACGTCACCATCGCGGAGTTGATGCAGAAAATTCAGGGGCCCGACTTCCCCACGGCAGGTTTTATTTACGGGAAGAGCGGCATCAAAGATGCCTATGAAACGGGACGGGGCCTTCTCAAGCTGCGGGCGAAGGTGGTGGTGGAAACCGACGAGCGCACCGATCGCGAGCGCCTCATCGTCACGGAAATTCCCTATCAGGTCAACAAGGCCAAGCTGATAGAAAAGATCGCCGAGCTGATCCAAGATGACCGGTTGAAGGGCATTTCCGACTTGCGCGACGAATCGTCCGATCGCGAAGGGGTCCGGGTGGTCATCGAACTGAAGCGGAACGAAATCCCGCTGATCGTGCTGAACAATCTTTACAAGCACACCCAGCTGGAGACGACCTTCGGCGTCATCATGCTCGCGTTGGTCAACCATCGTCCCGAGGTGCTCAATCTCAAGCAGATTCTGCACCACTTTCTCGAGCACCGCCGCGAAGTCGTGGTGCGCCGGACCGCGTTCGAGTTGCGCAAGGCGGAGGAGCGGGCGCACATTCTCGAAGGCCTGAAGATCGCGCTGGATCATCTCGATGCGGTCATCGCCCTCATCAGGGCATCACAGTCCCCCGACGAAGCCCGCGCCGGGTTGATGCGCCAGTTTTCGCTTAGTCAGATCCAAGCTACGGCCATCCTCGACATGCGGCTCCAGCGTTTGACGCAGCTTGAGCGGACCAAACTGGTCGAAGAGTATCAAGAGGTGCTCAAGCAGATCGAATACCTCAAGTCCGTCTTGGCCAGCGAGGCGCTGGTGCGGTCGATCATCAAGGACGAGCTGACCCAGATCCGTGACGAGTACAAGGATGACCGCCGGACGCAGATCGTGAAGGAAGAAGCCGAGATCACGATCGAAGATTTGATCGCGGAAGAAGAAGTCGTCGTGACGATCTCTCATTCCGGCTATATCAAGCGCAATGCGGCGTCGCTCTACCGTGCGCAACGGCGGGGCGGTAAAGGCAAGATCGGCATGGGCATCAAGGACGAGGATTTCGTCGTGAACCTGTTTACGGCTTCGACGCACGATACGCTCCTCTTTTTCACCGATGCCGGGAAGGTCTATTGGCTCAAAGTGCATGAGATCCCGGAAGCCAGCCGCGCTGCGAAGGGCAAAGCGCTGGTGAACTTATTGGCGTTGACCGGAAGTGAGAAGGTTACGGCGACATTGCCGGTGAAGGAATATCGGGAAGACCGCTTCATCGTCATGGCGACGAAGAAGGGATTAGTCAAGAAGACCGAGTTGGCCGCGTACAGCAATCCGCGTCAAGGCGGCATCATTGCG
>SXPO01000220.1 GCA_005793285.1 Nitrospiraceae bacterium | reverse complement strand
CATGTGATGGGAGAAACGAACGGAAAGCGGGGCGTCTGGGGCTATGTGCAGGGAGGCATGGGAGGGATCACGCAGTCATTAGCGGCGGCAGCCCGTGAACTGAAGGTCGAGATCCGTTGCGAATCCGAAGTGGCGAAGATCCTCGTCACGGACGGCAGGGTCCGGGGCGTCACCCTCGCCAACGGAGCAGACTGTCACGCGCCGGTCGTGGCCAGCAATGCCGATGCGCAGGTGACCTTTACCCGCTTACTGGATGCGCAGCAGCTCCCGCAGGAATTCTCCGAGGCAGTCAGCCGCATCAGTTACGAAAGCGCGTCGATGAAAATCAATGTGGCCCTGAGCGAACTGCCGGACTTTCTGGCCTGCCCTGGCCTCGAGCCTGGCCCGCAGCATCTCGGCACCATCCACATCAGCCCCGACCTGGATTACATCGAGCAGGCATTCGACGAGGCGAAGTATGGGCAGCCATCGCAACGGCCCATTCTGGAATGCACGATCCCCTCGGTCGTCGATTCCACCGTTGCCCCGCCAGGCCAACATCTCATGTCGATCTTCGTGCAGTACGCTCCCTACAAACTGCGGGGTGCGACCTGGGACGATCTCCGCGAGACATTCGCCGATCGCTGCTTCGCCACCCTGAACGACTATGCGCCGAACTTTCAGCGCTCCGTCATCGCCCGCCAAGTCCTGACGCCGCTCGACCTCGAGCGGACCTTCAATCTGACTGGTGGAAATATTTTTCAAGGAGCCATGACGCTCAATCAGCTCTTCGCCTGTCGGCCCGTGCCTGGCTTCGCCGATTACCGTACCCCGATCGAAGGGCTCTACCTCTGCGGAGCCGCGGCCCATCCAGGCGGAGGAGTCATGGGCATCGCCGGTGCAAATGCCGCGAGGGAGATTCTCCGCGCTGCCTCACTCAAACGTTTTTATCCGCTATAAATCGTCCGATAGCACGAGCGTAGTTTCTTTGCTCATCATTCATCATTCACCGCTCATTATTTTCACACTGCCGAATTGTTGAAAAAGATCATGGCCCTCGTGCCACTCGCCATGCCCGCTCTCTGCGTTGATATGTCCCGCCGGGCCGATATCGACGAGCCCGCTCCCCCAGGCAATCGCACAGTCTCTGGCATGGGCCAGCGAGCCGAACGAATCGTTCATGCTGGCGACCACCAAGCTCCGAAAGGCGAAGGGCTCCATCGGCACAGACTCAAACCCATGAGCCGTGGCGGGGAAATATTCACTCTGCGGGTCCGGCACCGCCACGAGAAAAGCGCCCTCTATCGCTAACGATGAACGGCTGGCCCAATGGGCGACCAGGAGACAAGCGAGGCTATGGGCCACCAGGATAGGAGGAGTAGGACAAGCCTTCACGCCAACATCCAGCCTGCTGATCCAATCGTCACAGACAGGGCTGTCCCAATGGCCCAGCTCCACACGCTGCCAATCGGGATGGCGCAAGCCCCAGAGAGTTTGCCAATGGTACGGTCCGGAATTACCGAAGCCGGGCAGGATGAGCACAGGCGTGGTCATAGGATCACGATAAGGAAGAGAGATTGAGCGGAATCGTTAGCGAGCCCAGGGGGCCGGCACAGTCTGATTCGGAACCGCCCGCTCGATTGGCCCCACCGGCCGTTTGGATGGCTCAGGCCCCAGAGGAAGCCCTTCCGGCGAGGCATTCCGGTTGAGACGAACGATGATACCGCCCATCACATCCCAGCGGCGAAAATTCTGCCGCGGCGCCTGCGGGTGCTGATTATGGCAATCCACGCAAGACTGAACGATCGCAAGATCCGCCGAGATGGCTTTGAATTGGTCGCCGTCCACGAAGCTGAGCACGCGCATATCGCGATTCTTCTCCAACTGGACGAGCGCATCGCTTTCGGCAAGAGTCCTGGGACGATTTGCAGAATTGAGTGGACTCAGGCCGATTAAGCCCATCTCAAACCCGTTCACTTTCGCGGCTGCAGACTTTACAAATTGAGCCGGAAGCGGCATGAAATGCGAATCCTTCTGCCAGTCTTCCTTCGGCACGACCCCGCTTTCCCTGAGATGCTCCACCACGTCCAGCACGTAGGCCGTGCGAAACGCCTTGACAATTTCCAGGATGTACCGAGCCGTCTGATCGAACGTAGGCTCAGCCGCCTTGGTGGGCCAGGCGACGAGGGTGAGACACACAAACAGGACAAGAATGAGAACCGGGCGACCGCAGTTCAATCGAACCTCCTACATCAACGGCAGGACCAACATGGTGCGAAGCCTCACAAGGACGGGCACAACCTAGCCGATTCGACTTTAGCCGTCAACCATCCTCGCGGCGTCGTTTGTCTCTCGTCGTTCGTTAAGCGTGAAGCGTCCGAATCCGAAAACGAACGACGCTTCACGGTCCTTGCTCTGGCGGATTCTCAGCAGAGGATGTTGACGGCCGGATCGCACAACACCGGCGGAATCTCTGGCGGGCGCATGAACTTGCTGGAAGGATCTTGATAGCCCATCGATCCCTTAATCGGCGGACCGCCCAGCATTCCTGGGAGCCCCTGTCCCGCAGAGCCAAACCGCTTCCCGAAACTTGAACTCGCCGAAGAACCAACTCCGGGAACCGGCACAGATGTAAGGCCACCTGTGGAAACTCCGGCACCGGATGTCGTCAGTGGCAGAGCAGCTTGTGGAGTCTGTCCTAATTGATTCTGAACAGACGGCGGAGTCGGCGTTTGCGGCGGCGCCTGCGCCCCGCAAGGAACGGCAAGCACGACCAATAAAGCAGCCAACGCGAGAGAGCGCTTCATGGAAGCAAACATTCTCAAAAAAAAGATCAACATGGAAGGATTCTAACGAGACAGAAGCAACCACGCAATCCCGCACGCAGACGAGGCGCTCCGACAAAGACTCCCGGCCTCTTTTCTTCCACCTCACAGCTCCCTAATTAGCCGACCCTGAAAGCTGTAAAAAAACCGTTCGCCAGGGCGCCTGGCCTACAACGAGCAACAAGAGAGGCGTCGAAGGATGCTCAGCGAAGAAAGAGGAACCAGAGATAGACCGAACTGACGAACACCGAACTGATCATGACGGGGAACCCGAACTTGAAGAACTGCCAGAAAGAGATGGGATAGCCGGCTTTGCGCGCCATATCCACGATCACGACATTCGCGCTCGCGCCGATGATCGTGCCGTTCCCTCCCAGACAGGCGCCGAGTGCCAGGGCCCACCAGAGCGGCAGGATGTCCGGCTGATGCACCAAGGTGGCATAATCCATAATCTCAGGGTGCAGAGAGCGGGCCAGGTCCACGATCAACGGATTCATTGCCGCGACGTAGGGAATGTTGTCCACCAGAGCTGAGAGGAAAGCCGACCCCCAGAGCACCGCCATCGTGGAGCCGGCAAGGTCCCCCTGCGTCACAACCACCAACTGGTCCGCCAAGTAGCGAATCACCCCGACTTTGACCAATCCACCGACCAGCACGAACAGCCCGATAAAGAAGAAGATAGTTTTCCACTCGACATCGATGAGATAGGACAGTTCCTCGCCATCCTCCGGCTTCCGCCTCGCATGACCGAGCAGCATGAAGAGGCTCGCGCCGAGCAGGGCGATCGTGGCCGGCTCAAGATGGATGAGCGAATGGAAACAGAACCCCACGTTCACGACCCCCAACAGCCAGAGGCAGCGGTGCAGGAAGGGCCGATCCGGCACAGCTTCCCGTGAATTCAAGGCTAGTACCGCCGTTCGGAGATGCGGGGACACGGTCATGTTCCTCCCGAAGATAAGCCACAGAGCCGCCACAAACAGAGCCATAATCGCTACCGAAATGGGGCCCAAGACCGCCAGAAAGTCGAGATAACCCAGCTCCGCCTTGCTGGCGATCATGATATTGGGCGGATCGCCGACCAGCGTCGCGGTCCCGCCGATGTTGGACGCGAGCGCCTCGGTAATCAGAAAGGCAATGGGATTGAGTTCCAGCCGCTTGGTAATGGCCAGCGTGACCGGCGCCAGGAGCAGCACGGTGGTGACGTTATCCAACATAGCCGAGAGGCCTGCCGTCAGCAAGGCCAGCAACACCAGCAGACGGAACGGCTTCGCATCGGCCCGCTGCGCCGCCCAGATGGCCAAGACATCGAAGAGGCCGGTCTCCCGGACGATGTTCACGATTACCATCATCCCGATGAGCAGAAACACGACGCCGTAGTCGATACCGAACTCATGGGAGTAGAAGGCCTCGTCTTGCGACACCACGCCCAGCCCGATCATCACCGTCGCGCCGAACAAGGCCACAATCGTCTTGTGTATCCGCTCGGTCATGATGACCAGATAGCAAATACCGAAAATGAGCAGGGCCAGAGACACCGAAGACATGCAATTTCCTCTCGCCATCTAATGCGCGAAACTCCTCGCCGAACCTTTTATGCATTGTCAGAAGACCATCGCTGCAATGCAATGAAAATCGTGTAAGACGGCAACGCAGCGCGGTGAGCGATGAACGATGAAAAAGGGAGCGTCTGTCAAGTTGATTCGCCCCGCTGGTCCCGCTACGATGATCGTCCAGACGAAGGGTGCCTCGACAGACCCAGACCGTTCACGCAGGCAAGGAAGAATCCTGATGCCCCCACCGACTGCGCAACAGATCATCGACGCCCAACGTCAGGATTGGAATCGTATGTCCGGCGGCTGGGAGAGATGGGACCGCTTTTTTGAACAGAACCTGACCTGCCTCAATCACCGGCTCGTCGCGGATGCGCGGCTGCGAGCCGGGCACCATGTGCTGGACCTTGGGTCCGGCACCGGCTATCCGGCCCTGCTGGCCGCATAGGTCGTCGGACCCCAAGGCAGTGTGATCGGCATCGACGTAGCCGAATCCATGCTGGCAATCGCAGGACGCAAAGCGAAAACGCTCGGGCTGGCAAATGTGACCTTCCACGCCGGCGATGTGACGACGCTGCCCTTTGGAACCGGTTCGTTCGACGCTGTGACCAGCCGCTTCTGCTTGATGTTTCTCCCTCACATTCCCAAGGCCGCAACGGAGATTGCGCGGGTCCTGAAACCGGGAGGCTGGCTCGCCGCCGCGGTCTGGTCCGCGCCGGCCAAGAACCCCTCCCTGCTCCTGCCCATGAACGTGATCAAACAGTTCCTCGACCTGCCGCAGCCGGACCAGAACGCCCCGGGCATTTTCCGGCTCGCTCAGCCCGGCGATCTCGCAGCCATGCTGCATGAGGCCGGACTGACGGACCTCATGGAGCAGGAGTTTCTAGCCGAATGGTCCTACCCTTCGGCGGGGGACTACTATCGAAGCCTGATGGATATTGCCGCGCCGATCCAGAATCTCCTGTCGCAACTGACGCCGCAGCAACAGCGCGAAGCGGAACAGAAGATCGTGGCCGCAGCCGAGGAATATCGGAGAGACCGAGCCCTGGTATTCCCCTTCGCCGTCCACATCGTCGCGGCGCGCAAACCTCTATGAGCAATCCTGGCCCGAAACTATGGTAGGCTGCTCTGTGACTTCTGCCTTCCCCTCATTCAGCGGCTCGCTCGTCCGGCGCTTGTTCCTGGCCGGACTGATCGCCTGCCTCTCCTCTCAGACCGCCTGGGCCGAGGCGCCGCGCCCTCCTGCGACTCTGTGGCAGAACGCGCCCGAACAGACGCCGCTCCCGCGGAAGCCCTGGATCCTCCACGACCGGGCCATCGCCTTGAACCTCCCCTCGCTGCAGACCCT
>SXPO01000219.1 GCA_005793285.1 Nitrospiraceae bacterium | reverse complement strand
GCCACCGATTGATACAGCGCCAGCTGGGAAGCCAGACCGCTGTTAGACCGCAACGCACGCACCATATCGGCGT
Organism: Nitrospiraceae bacterium; assembly: GCA_005793285.1. Lineage (GTDB taxonomy): Bacteria > Nitrospirota > Nitrospiria > Nitrospirales > Nitrospiraceae > Nitrospira_D. The sequence goes on along the minus strand of SXPO01000219.1, from coordinate 2,613 downwards.
CCAAATTATTGATCACCCGATCGAGTTCCTTGGGTGAAACCGGCTCCCGCTTCAGCCGTTCCAACTCCTCATAGATCGCCGCTTCCACTTCGGCCGTCGTATGGGGCGCCAGCGGTGTCGCCATAATGATAAATAGGTTGGGCGCGCGCACACCCGGATGACTCGCATCCGAGCTGACCGAGGCTGCCAGCCTCTGTTCCCGCACCAGTCTCCGATGAAGGCGGGAGGTGAGCCCATCGGAGAGCACCGCATCGATGACATCGAACACATCGTCATCCGAATGTCCCAACCCCGGCTTATGATACCCGATGACCATTGACGGCTCCGCGTCGAACTCCACCTCTACCCGCCGCTCGCCCCGCTGATCCGGCTCCACAGCCACCCGCGCCGACGACTCGGGCGCTGCCGGAATCTTCCCAAACGTGCGCTCGATCAAGGCAATCGTTTCTTTGGGATTGAGATCGCCGACCAGCGCGATCGTGGCGCGGTTCGGTCCATAGTGGGCTTTGAAGAAGGCTTCGGTTTCATCCGGCGTCAATGACAAGATATCCGATCCCCAGCCGATCGTCGGCACCCCATAACCATGCGCGCGGAACGCCGCCGAGGTGAAGGTCTCAAACAACAGCCCGCTCGGGCTGTCCTCGTTGCGCAACCGCCGTTCTTCCATGACGACGCCGCGTTCCTTATAGAATTCCCGCAAAACAGGACTGGCCATGCGGTCGGATTCGACTGCGGCCCACAATGGGAGACGATTGGCCGGCAGGCTGATCGTGTAGCGGGTGAGGTCTTTGCCGGTGGACGCATTGAATCCCACACCTCCGTGCCGTTGATAGAGCAGCGCCACTTCATTGCCGACGACGTATTGGGACGCCTGCGTTTGCAGATCCGTAAACCGTTTCTGTAGAGCATCGACCACGGCCTGCTCCTCGGCCGTCGCCCCACTGGTCTTTTGGGCGATCTCGCGCTGACGCTGCTCCAATTCGGTGCCGACGCGAGCCAGTTCATCGAGAATCGGCTTCTCCTTTTCATAGTCCCTGGTGCCGACCATCCTGGTGCCCTTGAACGCCATGTGCTCATACAAGTGGGCGAGCCCTGTCTGGCCCACCTGCTCATTGATCCCGCCGACAGCAAAGGTAATGTTGATCGACACCACCGGCGTCTGATGGCGCTCGACCATCAGTACCGTTAACCCGTTGGCCAGTTTGTGTTCAATCACACGGTCCGCCAGGCTGGGCGACGCGGCAAAGAGGAGATCGAGGTTGAGGTGAAGGCTCAGGATAAGACTTAAACAAGCGACCAGTGTTTTCCCCCGCCTGCGGACAAGATTTTCGCTCAACCTCAGCCTGTTTGTCATATAAAGATCTCCATCAGTTCCTCCGGCCGTTCAATGAACCAATCGGGCTTACAGGCCGTCATCTTGTCCCGATTCCCCATCCCGTAGCCGACCGCGCACACGCGGATACCGGCATTGTGGCCGCCGTTGATGTCGTTGGTGCTGTCTCCCACCAGGACAGCCTGATCTTTCGAGACATTTAACTGTTCCATGATGTGCAATAACATGCCCGGTTCCGGCTTGAGTCCGAACCCGTTGTCGCCGCCGACGAGATACGTAAAATGCTGTGCCCCTAACCCGTTCACGATGACGCGCGTATATTCGATCGACTTGTTGGTGGCCACGGCCTTCTGTTTATGCGCGAAGTGGCGCAGCATCGGTTCAATACCGGGGAAAAAGGTCGTTCGATCCAAGCAATGGGCGAGGTACTGACCGCGAAAGACCTTGAGAGCATCTTCGAAGCTGATTCGGCTCCCCTCCCCCACCGCGAGACGCAGCAATTTCTTCACGCCATCGCCGACGAAACCGAAAATCTCCTCCAACGGGCGTTCCGGCAAACCCAACTCGGCCAAGGTCAAATTCACTGATTTTGCGATATCCCACTTGGATTCGATCAGTGTGCCGTCAAGATCGAAAATGAGCAACTCCACGGATGTCTTTCCCATTATTTCGCCTTTCGCAAAGAACCTTCGAGCGCCGTCAGGATGCCGCGCTGCGCCGCATCCTGCTCATGTAGCGCAGCCTCGCGCGCAAAGTTCGCCATCCGCGTAACTCCGATATGAGGAGGGATCACCGGCTCGACGATACGCCAGTTGTTTCGCACGGCCTTCACATGGAACTGCACTTCTTCCGTCTTGTCCTCGGACACGAAGACCGCAGACTTGAAATTGACCAACCCCCGCACGCGAAAGGTGACGGGAATGATGATGTCCAGATTGTCGATGATGGTCCACTTCCGGTAATCCTCCGGTACCGTGGCCTCCTGAATCACCACGACATGGTCCCACGACGGCTCTTCTTTCCAATCGACATACGGGGCAAGCACGTCGAATCCCATGGCCTCCAGACGGGCGCCTTTCTGATCCAAATGCACATACCGCTTGACGATCTCGGCGGGAGACCGTTTCAGCGAGCCACTCTGGGTGAGCCCGGTCTGGGCTCACCCACTGTCGGCAAACACAATCAGGCCGAAGATGACACACACAACCGTAGCACAGCACACGAGCCTGATGATTGAATCGGGCACATTCCGGCTGGCCGGACCGATCGCAGTGGCAAGG
>SXPO01000218.1 GCA_005793285.1 Nitrospiraceae bacterium | reverse complement strand
GCCATGGGCTTCACCGGCCCGGTCAAGAACGGGCTGCTGGACAGTTTGGGGGTCACGTACGATCCACGAGGCGCAGTCCAGGTAGACGGCAATTTCATGACCAACCTCGACGGCGTCTTTGCCGGCGGCGACACCAAACGCGGCGCCTCCCTCATCGTTTGGGCCATTGCCGAAGGGCGCAAGATGGCTGCGGGCATCCACCAGTACCTGAGCGCGGGCAAGTCGGCGAAGAGCGCTCAGTCATAATCCCTGCCGCAATAGAAGGGAGTGCTGACGTATGGTCAATCCACAATATCCTCGTAGCCCTAAATCCCTCCTCGGCGGCATCGCCCACTTGGGGCGGTGTATCGACAAGATCAGATTGTGGAATGCAGGCCAGATCCAGGACTACAACTATATGACGGTGGGGTTCGATAAATACCTGGTTGATTTTCTGGGCATCGATGCAAAGGCATTTGAACGGCTGGTGTTGACCGGCGGGACGGATGAGGAATTACTTGCCTGGGTTCACGCCAATGGGAAGCCGGTCACTGATGCGGAGATTTGTCTCTTCTCTCAAAATCTACTCAAGGCCGGGCCAAAGGACGAGGATACTCACCGGCGGTTTCAAGGCCGCTTGCATGAGATTGCCGTCAAACGCGGCCTGCCGGTTTCTGCTCTTCCTCCGGTGTCCACCTGGGCCGATGTCATTGAGTTGGATGAAGGTCGAATGTAACTGATCGATTGGCTGTGAGTGGAGGACTGGACTGGTTACAGGGCAGGAAAGGACAAGAGCTTCTTCATCTCGCAGTGGGCCATGACAACTTCAGGGGCGCGCTGAAGGGCTTCGTAGTAGCTGCGCTCAAAGCCGTCGCCCAATTCAGAGGGACGGATCAGGCCTCGCATTTCAGCCAGAAGAACCACCACATCGTCCACGGTAAGGGCTCTCTCATCGTCCAGCAACTCGTCGATTCGGACGACTAGATTGGACAGGGGATGGATCCAGGTAAACCACGGATCGTTCATCACCAGCTGCAGCAATTGTCCCGTCGAATCGATGCGTCCATAAATCCGCTCAAAGGTCAGCTGCTCGGCGACGAGCAGGGCTTTATGCAATCCCAACAGCCCATGCCGCACATCAATGAGCGTTCGGCGGAGGGGGCTGGTTTCCCGGACAGGCAGTTGTTTGGAAGATGTCGACATGGAGTAATTCTAGCAGGTGATTTCAAAAATGGAGGCCAAGAAATAGTGGCGCATCATTTTTATTTTCGCCACCGTTCCTTATCGGTGGCTACAAGCCGGGGCTGTAATTGGAAGAGGCTGACAATGTTGCCGACTATTTTGATGCTGATGTGGCTTGCTATGCCGGGATTGCTTCTCGCAGAGGGGACGCCTGCTTCTTCGGCCATTCCCGCCGAGGATTATGCGCTGTACGATCAGACTGTCGAGAGCATATTTCTCACTTCATACACCAGGCTGGTGATGATCGAGCGGATGACGGTCACCCGGCTGTTTCCAGACCAGACGGAGCCGACGACGATCGGGTCCGTTCAGGATCGGAACTATTTCATGGGCCGGCTGCCGCCGGATCTCGTGAGGGATTTTGTTGGAGTGAACCGCGAGGCCGGTCGACTTGAAGGCCGGTTCACATTTGGGGTTCGCTATCAATTTGTCACGGGACAGTCTCTTGAAGAACCGGAGGTGTCCGCCGCTGTCCCTGTGCAAGCCCTGCCGGTGTTGGAGCGGCTGGCCTTCTCGCGGGTGGGGCGGACGCTGCGGAAGGATCAGGCGCTTGTGTATGTCGAGCAGATGCGCCCTGACGAAACAGGCGCAGGTTTTCTCATCTGGTTCCATCGAGAAGGGCGGGAGTGGACGATCGTCGATACCGAAGTGGTCTGGACCATCCAGGGCGGACAGCGCCCGTAGCTTGCGCAGCAAGGCTGCCGGACTGTAGCATGGCGCGCTATGGCTGCGTTGATCCGGAAAACCTTCTCGGTTCCTCCTCTGGGATGCAACTGTTCCATCATCGGCGATCCGGTCACCAAGCGGGCCATTGTGGTTGATCCCGGTGGCGACTCCGCGCGCATTCTCCATGAAGTCCAGACGCTCGGCCTCACGGTCAGCCATATCCTCCATACCCACGCCCACTTCGACCATTTTCTTGCCTCCGGTGCGATGAAACAGGCGACGGGGGCGGCCCTGTGTCTGCATCAGGACGACCTCGATCTGTGGAAGAATCTTGAGGTGCAGTGCCGCATGTTCGGTGTGCCCTTTGTCTTCGTGCCGATGCCGGATTACTGGCTCAAGGATGAGGAGCAGGTGCGGCTTGGCGAGCATGCGCTGATCGCCCTCCACACACCGGGCCACACGCCAGGCTCGATGAGTTTTCACGCCCCGAACGAACAGCTGGTGCTGGCGGGAGACACACTTTTTCGTGGCAGTATTGGGCGCACTGATTTGTGGGGCGGTGACTTCGATACCATTGAACGATCGATCAGGGAGCGGCTGTATACCCTCGACGATGCGACGATTGTGGTGACGGGACATGGGCCGGAAACGGAAATCGGCCGGGAGAAGGAATCGAATCAATTCTTTCGCCTGTCGTAACCAGGATTGTCGGGGCTAGTCTTTCGCCAAGCGTTCTTTCAGCCGTTCGAGCCGCTTCTCGGTGGATTGCTTGATAAACGCCATGTTTTCGGCGAGATGCTGCTGCGCAGTGATTTTTCCTTCTTCGCGCCGTTTCTGCTGATCGAGCCCGAATTGTGCCACGAGCGGTCCGTCTTCCTGGTTGAGATTTTTCCAGATTTCAGCGCAGCGTGATTGTTTGGCGGGCGGGTACTTGTCGCAGGGCGGAGTGACAGCCGGCGGAGCAGCAGCTAAAGATACCGAAGCCATCGCGGTCACACAGACGAGCACAGCGGCCAGGTTCCAGCAGGATTGATTCATGCGCATCTCCATCTGAATGTCCATTCGCTCATCCCGGCACCATACCACAAGTCACATTGTCGCGCCGACCATCAAGGTCTATGAAGAAGGCGCGCGGACTTTTCTCAAACGATGGACGGGTCGATCCAAGCGGTCTTCTGCCTTGTTGACGGAGTGGATGGCCGGCCTCCCGCGCGGCGCACTGGTGCTCGATCTCGGATGCGGTGGTGGGCAGGACGCACAGGTGTTGCGGCGCAAGGGATATCGAGTGGTAGGGATGGATCTGACGGCGGCATTCCTCCGTGTTGCACGCGAGGCGGTTCCGCCGCTTCCCCTCGTGCGCGCCGACATGCGGGAGCTGCCGTTCCGAGCTGCGAGTTTCGACGGCGTTTGGACTGCGGCCTCCTTGATCCATCTTCCCAAAGCGGATGCGACTCGCGTATTGAGGGCGCTCCGCCTGCTCGCCAAACCAGGGGCAACGCTGGCCGCGACGCTGACATATGGAACAAAAAGCGGCCTGTTAACGAAGGGCTGGATGCCGGGCCGCTACTTCGCGCGCTGGAAGAAGGATGAATTGGCGCGGGCGCTGTGCCGCACAGGCTGGCAGATACTGTCATTGCATGTGGTCAGTAATCGGGAACGGAAGGGCCGATGGATCAACGTGATCGCCAGGCGCTGATAAGCCGCATCCTCTTTTCTCCTGCCGATCTGTATGGTACGCCGCGCCTTGCGCTATGGAGATTCTTGACATGTCTATGAAAGCAGATGAGAATCGCACAACCTGTTTCTAGTTGGGCAGGAGCGGGACATGCCGGTTCGTATACGCAGTGGTTAGGCTAGAACGAGAATCTGCAGCAGGGGAACAAGATGCCGGCGATCTCTATATTTTTTGGGATCATCATCAAGATGTTCTACAATGAGCATGAGCCTGTGCCTTTTCACGCTGAGCATCAGGGGCAGCGAGGAAAGTTCGACCTCACGGGTCGGATGGTGGTCGGCAACCTTGGTTCCAAGACGGCTCTGCGTCTGATCAGGCAGTGGGCGAAAGCGCATGAGGCAGAGATCCGAGCGAACTGGCAGCGGATGAAGGCGGGTAAGCCGCTCGAAATGATTGAGCCGTTGCGATGATTGTGAGAGAGGAGGCGTCATGAACAGGATCCCGTGTGTGACCAAGGCCGAATATCGAGGAGGCTATCGGATTCATGTGACCTTCGATAACAATTTCGAGAAAACGATCGACTTCCGACGCTACCTGAAGGGGCCGGTCTTTGAGCCGCTGAAGAACGTGAAGTACTTTCAGCGATTCTTCCTCGACGGCTGGACGGTCGCCTGGCCGAACGGTGCGGACATTGCGCCGGAGGAATTGTACGAGTGCGCCGAGGTCGGCTCCGAACGTGGAGCGCCTAATCGGGTCATAGAGGCTGATGTCAACCAACGGTATGGCTGATCAAAAAATTCGGCAAAGTAAGTCCAGCGAACTCAGAAGTGGAGTACGCACGGCTAATGGGTGACCCCATGAGTACCTGGTATTTCCCGCACTGATGATCACGGATGTCTTTCACGAGCGGTATCCGGGAGTGTTCTGGTTCGCTGACGGCGTACCGCCTCAAATACATGTCTTCCTCCGCCAAGCGGCCCAAATCCTGCGCCAAGATTTGAGCCGCACATTAGAGACATCGAGGATGTTCGCAACACTGCTTATAGCAAGTTGATTCGCGAGCTAGGCCACGACTTGACTCTAGGTTCCAACATTGTCCAAACATGTCTAGGCTCAATCTGCGAACAACATGATCGCTGGAATAATGCTCATGGCACATCGGACGAATTCGTTGCCTACCGCCTCAGCTTCGTGGAACTTCTTTTCGCCACTATCGAAAAAGGGATCACGACACCGCGATCAATATCTCGTAGATTTCTAGTGAAGGCTAGCGATCCGGTTACCGACAAAGATGCGGTAGCTGTATTGCAAAATGCGGTACATGAACTCAACTATAGAGCGCGTGCGGAACGTGTCAATGAGTTTGGGACACTTGCCGGTGGCATTTAGTGTAGAACCTTGTCTGTCAGAGCTGTAATCGGGTATGGCGTGACGCCCACGGTCTCCGCTTCCCCTCCGATTTCCTCACCATTGTGTGTGACCCGTG
>SXPO01000217.1 GCA_005793285.1 Nitrospiraceae bacterium | reverse complement strand
CCCCACTTCGACACACAGAGATAGCCTGACGTGTTGACTAAAATCGTCGCGCCGGCCGGCGTGGACACGTTGTTGCCGATATCTTTGAACCAGACATAAATCGTCTTCTGCCCGTCGGCAGGAGACAGGATGAACGGAATCGTCGCGCCGAACTTCAACGCCGGCGTCACCTCGACCCATCCGGGCGTGCCCGCCATCGGCGTCAACGGACTTTCCGAGACGAAATAGGCGCCCACGCCGGTATCGACATCTGTGGCGGAAATCGTGACCATTACCTCCGGCGAATTCGTCATGAATGCACCGTGGTTGATCACCGCATAGGGATTTTGCGGAGCGGTGATATCGATCAGCACCGGCATTGCAGTGACTTCTTCGGACAGCCCGCTTTCCACCTCATCCTCGAACAAGGCCGTGACGGCATAAAAGTACGGGGTATCGTTAGTCAGGCCCGTGTGGGTGTACGGATTGGTCACGCCTTCTATCTTGGTAGCGCCCTGAGTGGTCACCTGCGGCGCCGTACTGAAATACAGGTTGTAGGCGATCGCGCCCGGCACTTCCAGCCAACTCAAAAAGATTTCCGTATCGCCCGCCTTCACGGCCACACTGCGCGGCGGCTGAGCAGCCCCCGGCTCAACGGCCTGACTCGTCTCTTGCTTGCCGCGGGCCATTTCCTCTTCCGTCGGGGTGTACTTGAGCACCCGGTTATTCCCGCTATCGACGACGAACACGCAGCCTTCCTTGTCCACAGCAATGCCGTAAGGAAAATTCAACTGTCCTTCCGTCTTGCCGCGATTGCCGAATGAGCAGAGGAACGTGCCGTTGCCGTCGAATTTCTGAATCCGGTGGTTGCCGCTGTCCACCACATACACATTGCCCAGCGCGTCACAAGCGATGCCCCAGGGCGATTTGAACTGTCCCGGTCCCTTGCCCTCGCGCCCCCATTTCGTCAAGAAGCTTCCGCGCGGGTCGAATTTCTGCACACGGTTGTTGCTCTCATCAGCCACATAGATGTTACCGACAAAATCGACCGCCACACCGCGCGGGAAAAAGAACGCGCCGTCAAAGCTCCCATCCCGGCCCCACTTCAACAGCGGCTGCCCGTCGGATTGAAACTTCTGAATACGGGCATTGCTGGTATCGGAGACGTAGACGTTGCCCTCCTGGTCCGTGGCCAGCCCCCAGGGCACATCAAACTTGCCCATGTCGGCCCCGCGCCAGGCAAACCCAAACTTTCCCCAAGCTTTCTGGACATTGCCTTCCAAGTCGAACTTCTGCACACGGTTATTGCCGCTGTCGGCCACATAGACAACACCGTCTGGTCCGACCGCCAGTCCGCGTGGATAGTAGAACTGCCCCTCCTGCGAACTGGGTTCACTGCCCCAGCGCGCTAGAAATTTGCCGGTCTTGTCGAATTTTTGAATCGAGTGATTGTCGGTATCGGCCACGTAGAGATTGCCCTCTGCGTCGAGCACGATGCCGGTCGGAGAGTTGAATTCGCCGTCATCGACCCCTTCCTGGCCGATGCTCATGGTCAGCAGATAGGGCGAGGGAATCGCCATGACTTCCTGCGATTCAAGACTCTCGCCCTTGGCGGTGACCACGGTGACGACATAGTGATAACAGGTGCCGTTGGCCAGATCGTCATGAACGAACGGACTCGTGGATCCTTCCAAACAAGTGGCTTTGTCTTTTTTCACACCGATGACACTCTTGAAATCATCCGCGCCGGCAATCGGACGGGTCAATTCGGAGAACTTGATCTGTACACCCTTGGTCGTCTGGAAGTACAGGTTGTAATACATGGCCTCCGGAACCGGATCCCATGTAATGGTGACTCGTCCATTGCCCGGCTTCGCCTGCACATTCTGCGGTGAGGGAGGAAGTTCTTCTTCCTCGGCAATCGAATCACCGGCGCCCCATTCTCCCTGGATGCCCTCGACGGAGAGCCGCGCTCGATTGAACCGAAATAACTCATCCAAAAGCCATGCGTTGATCACAGCGGGTTCCTCATGTTGCCAAGACCGATCGGCTTCGAAAAATACTGGAAGTATCAATAACTTAGAATTGGATTGAGGAGTCTAACAAAGCGGTGGAAAGAGAGTCAAGGCGCGGAGAATCGGATGAGCGCAGGAGCTGAGTTAGGCCTGCTCGACCGGCTCTCCGGCGAGCTCTTTGTGTCCCTTCAACTCATCGTCGGCCTTGATCTCGACGGGAGACTCCGCTTCGTTCATGGATAGCGTTTCTTCACAGACTCCCTCGATCGACTTCGCCACGTTGTCTGTGGCTGCTTCATCGACAACCACTGGCAGAGCGTCATCCATCGGCAGCAACGCCTGTTCCGCTTCGCCGAGTTCTTTGAATTCACGCAACGGCGGGAGCTGCGCTAGATCATTCAGGCCGAAATGCTCAAGGAAAAACTTCGTGGTCCCGTACATGATCGGACGACCCGGCACCTCTTTGCGTCCGACGATGCGCACCAGCTTCCGCTCCAACAACGTCCGCACGACACCGGATGTTTCCACTCCGCGGATCTCCTCGATTTCAGAACGGACAAGCGGCTGCTTATAGGCAATGATGGCCAGCGATTCGAGCGCGGACCGTGACAGCTTCGCGGCAGACTTGGCCTTATCCAAGCGCTTGACCCACGACGCATATTCTTGCTTGGTGACCAAGCGATACCCACCGGCGACTTCTACCAGCCTGATGCCCCGCCCTTCTTGCTCAAGGTCTTCCCCAAGACTCCGCAACGTCCGTTCGACTTCGGCCTTGGTGACATCTCCCAACAGGGCGACGAGCCGCACCGCCGAAAGCGGCTCCGGGGAGACAAAGAGTAGTGATTCAAGAATAGCCTTCAGCTCCCGCTCCGCAATGGTCTGCGCTGCGTCGGCTGCGGAAGCTGTTTCTGCTGTCTTGTCCGTATCGGATGGGCCACCCGGTTCCTGT
>SXPO01000025.1 GCA_005793285.1 Nitrospiraceae bacterium | reverse complement strand
GTGAAAAGGCAGCAGTGGAGCGGGCCATTGAGTTAGCCAAAGAAAAAGGATGCAAGAAGGCGATTCCTTTGCCGGTGAGTGTGCCGGTGCATACGCCGTTGATGCAACGCGCGGCCGATCGATTGGCCAAGGACTTGGCGGTGATCTGCTGGTCGGACCTCCGGGCGCCGCTCATCAATAATGCGGAGGCGCGGGCGATCAGCCGAGCGAACGAAATCCACGCGTCGTTAGTCAAGCAATTGCCGTCTTCCGTGCTGTGGGAAGACACGGTTAGGACCATGGGCACGATGGGGGTGACGACGTTCGTGGAAGTAGGGCCGGGGGCAGTGCTGACCGGTTTAATCAAGCGTATTCTTCCCGACGCGCGTCTGCTGAATGTGAACGATCCCAAGTCGTTGGAATTGACGCTACGGAGTCTTCAAGCCTGAATGTCGAAAAGTCGAAAGTCCGAAGATGTTGCGGGCGATATAACCTGCGACTGTGAGGGCTGTAGGACTGATTATTGACGGGAGTAGAGAATGTCGTTGCAAGGAAAAGTTGCAATTGTTACCGGTGCTGCGCAGGGAATCGGTCGGGCCATTGCTGAAACCCTTGCGCAAGCAGGAGCAGATATTGTCGTCGGCGATATGGATCCGGGCCGTTCCCTCGAAACCGTGAACGCGGTTGAGAAGCTGGGGCGGAGGGCGTTGAATGTCAAAGTCAACGTCGCGGAAGCCGATGACACCAAAGCGATGGTTGAACAGGTACTCAAGGCGTGGGGGAAAGTCGATATCCTGGTCAACAATGCCGGTATCACCCGCGATGGCCTCTTGCTGCGTATGAAAGAAGAGGATTGGAACCTGGTGCTTCAGGTCAATCTCAATGGAACCTTCAATTGCACGAAGGCGGTCTTGCAGACGATGACCAAGCAGCGGTATGGTCGTATCGTGAACATCGCCTCGATCGTAGGAGTCATGGGCAACGCAGGGCAGGCCAATTACGCGGCGTCGAAAGCGGCCGTCATTGGCTTTACCAAAACGGTTGGACGGGAATATGCTAGCCGCAATGTCACGGTCAATGCGGTGGCCCCTGGTTTTATCGACACCGCCATGACGCATGGGTTGTCGGCGGATGTGAAGGAGACGCTGCAGAAGCAGATTCCGTTGGGCCGGTTGGGCACCGCGGCAGATATTGCGGCGGCTGTGCGGTTCCTCGTGTCCGAAGACGCGGCCTATATTACCGGCCATGTGTTACATGTAAACGGTGGAATGTTGATGGCGTGAGGTATCGAAACTAAATCAAGGTATGGCCGTGACAGATCCCCATGTGACGGCGACGAGTGAGTCTTATCGGGGAAGGAGGTAGGGAGAGCAATGGCAACCGTTGAGGAGCGTGTAAAGAAGATTATTGCCGAGCAGCTTGGTGTGGAGGAGGATGAAGTGACCCGTGAGGCATCCTTCGTTGAAGACCTCGGCGCCGATTCGCTCGACACAGTCGAGCTGGTGATGGCGCTCGAAGAGGAGTTCTCGATCGAGATTCCGGATGAGGATGCTGAGAAGATTCTCACGGTTGGAAAGGCCTTGGATTACATCAAGGAAAAATCATAAGGCGTGCCGCTATGATGCCTGATCGACCTACACGCCGCGTTGTTGTGACCGGCCTCGGATTAGTGACGCCCCTCGGCACGGGTGTCGAAAAAACATGGAAAGCCCTCTGTGCTGGAGAGTCGGGGATCCGTCGGATCAGTCGATTTGATCCGGCCGGGTATGATGCGCAGATCGCCGGGGAAGTAACGGATTTTGACCCGGCCCGGTTCATCGAGAAAAAAGAAATCAAAAAAATGGATACCTTCATCCACTACGCCGTGGGCGCCGCCCAATTGGCTGTAGAGGATGCAGGACTGAAAGTCGCTCCGGAAGAAGCGACCAAGGTCGGTGTCTATATCGGTTCCGGGATCGGCGGTCTCGGATCGATCGAACACTATCACGATGTCCTGAAGGAGAAGGGGCCAGGACGCGTGTCCCCATTCTTCATTCCGATGACGATCATCAATCTGGCTTCCGGTCAGGTGGCGATTCGAATCGGAGCCAAGGGGCCGAACTCTTGCGCCGTGACGGCCTGCGCCACAGGCAACCATTGCATTGGAGATGCGTATCGACTTATTCAGCGAGGCGATGCGGATGTCATGGTCGCGGGCGGCGCCGAAGCTGCGGTGACACCGCTGGGAGTCGCAGGATTTGCGTCGGCGAAAGCGCTGTCGTTTAGAAACGACGAGCCGACGAGAGCCAGTCGTCCGTTCGATAAGGATCGGGACGGATTCGTACTGGGCGAGGGGGCTGGTGTGGTCGTGCTCGAGGAGCTGGAACATGCGCGTAGGCGCGGCGCGCGGATTTATAGCGAAGTGGCCGGATACGGCATGAATAGCGATGCCTATCACATTACGGCGCCACCTGAAGAAGGAGAGGGCGCCGTCCGTTGTATGGAGCTGGCCCTCAAGGATGCCGGTATCGGCAAAGAGCAGATCGGATATATCAACGCGCACGGGACGTCCACGATGGCGGACGCGATCGAGACGCAGGCCATCAAGACCGTGTTCGGCGAGCGCGCGTATGGGATTCCCGTGAGCTCGACGAAGTCCATGACTGGACATTTACTGGGTGCGGCAGGTGGAATCGAGGCGGTGTTCAGCATCCTGGCATTGGTTCACGGGATACTCCCGCCCACGATCAATCTTGAGAATCCGGACCCGGCCTGCGATTTGGACTATGTGCCCAACAAGGCCAGACCGGCGGCGATCAAGGCGGCGCTGTCCAATTCCTTTGGATTCGGCGGCGTGAATGCCTGTTTGATCTTTACACGTGTGGATGG
>SXPO01000216.1 GCA_005793285.1 Nitrospiraceae bacterium | reverse complement strand
GAGCCCGATCAGGCGATGTTTTCATGCCGGAAGACGTGACAGGTTTTCAGCAACCTGAAAACCTCGAAAAACCATTGATATCATTGGCTCAAAACATGATCGTGCCCTTGCCTCTACCCACCTTTTTCCACGAAGAGCCGGAATTTTGACTGACCCACGCCACGAGGGAGTGGATCTGCCTGGCGGGCCAGATGCCTACAAGCGAGAAAGCGGAACTTACGACGCTGACGCGATGCGAGCAGCACGGCCTCCAACGCAGGGGCTGCTTATCATCTATCCGCTCGATGCTAACAATCTGGGGGTCGATCAAACGGATGCCGTTATTGCTCTGGCCTTGAGCCTGCCGAATACGTCGGACGCAGGAACCTCGTGGGTCGTCAACAGCATGGTATCTAATGGGTGACGGACCGACCCCAGCACAATGGGCAGAATTGCGGACCAGGAGGCCCGCCAGCGACGATGCCCTGACAACAATGTCGATTACGAGCGAGGGCATCAACACGCCCTTGTTGATGGCCGTGGATGTGGCCGGAAACCTTCATCTGCTAATCCCTGTCCTGCGCGGCCCGACTGGACCGAAGCCGCCCGATCTTAACGGACTTAAGGTCCGTCACCGACGTCTGGAATTGGGAGAATTTCTTGATCTCGTCGCCAGTCCTTCGCATGAGCAAGTGTTTAACCCCGTCTGCAAAGATATCGTCGACGCCATCCTGATAGAGCAGCGCGAACCATGGGCGGCGGTGGCAGCTATCATTCGAACTTGGCAGTCGGCATGGAAACCGGCCCGGCAGGAGATGGATAAGAGCGTTCAGGTAGGTCTGTTCGGCGAATTGTTCGTACTACAGACCCTGATGATTCCATGCCTCGGCCCGGCCGCTGTTGATCAATGGAGTGGCCCGGAGGCTGAGCGTCATGACTTCGTTGGGGATCTTCTGCACATCGAAGTGAAGACGACTCGCAAGAGCCGTCACGAACATGAGATTTCACGCCTGGATCAATTGAGAGTTCCTGACGGATGCAAGTTGCTGGTCGTGTCGATTCAACTCGAGCAGTCAGTTGGCGGGGACGAAACGCTCGCAACCCGCATCGACACTATTGTCGATCTCCTACGTGACGATGCAGCAGCCCTGGATTCGTTGATGACGAAGTTGGTGAACATCGGCTGGTCGGAAGAGATGCGCAATTCCGGTGAACTTTTGCGATTTTTTTTGCGCGATGCATGCGTTTATGCCGTTGATGAGGACTTCCCGAGGCTTCCTGATGACTTTGTTCCGCCATCGGGTGTGGTGTCCGTAAAGTACACCGTTGATCTTGCCAATTTGCCCGCACTTGGGATGGATGAGGTGTTGGCTGTCATCGAGGCCGCAAACCCCGGTTACAGGGACTGATAGGGCTATGGTCGATGTTCTGACCCCAGATCAGCGCCGGCTCAATATGAGACGCATCAGCAGCGGGAACACAAAGCCCGAAATGATGATTCGCCAGGGTCTCCATAGCCGCGGCTTTCGCTTCAGGCTTCATTGCAGGAATCTACCAGGTCGTCCAGACATCGTGTTCCCACGCTACCGGGCCGTCATTATGGTGCATGGATGCTTCTGGCATGGCCACGACTGCCCGCATTTCAAACTCCCGGCCACACGCCCAGAGTTCTGGTCTGCAAAGATTTTTGGTAATAAGAGAAGGGATGCGCGCGCACTTAAAAATTTGGCTGCCGCAGGTTGGCGGGCGCTCGTCGTCTGGGAGTGCGCATTGAAAGGGCCGGGCCGCCGCCCTCTTGAAGATGTTCTCAAGCTCTGCGACAGATTTCTATGTGTAGATGCCACCAAAAACTACATCGAGTGCCGAGGCCTGCGATACGAGCGCAGAAAAGACCATCCTGCAAATTTGTTTGCAGTCAGTGTCTAGCTCGTCGTCTTATTATCATGGGTGACAGAAGAATTTGAGGTAGCCGCATAGCAGTTTCGGGGTCCCAAACCGGTATCTGCTGATCATGTCTCAATCGAATTTGCTGCAGGTTCAACGCCGCAAACAGTTCACTTAGGCCGCAAGCCCCGTCGCGCTCGATCATAGGAAGGGTCGCGGTCGCTTCGGTCAAAAAACGTTCACGCAACGCCTGATTCTGAGCCTTCAAATATCCTTCCACCCACCACTCTTCGATTCTGTGCTGGGCGGATCGCAGGAGTTCAGAGCTCGGCAACCTGTCACGCTTCTGCTTCTGATTTACGCTGCGATGCGCCGGCAGGAGATTCCAGAGATCGTCACAGGGCCACGCAGCCCATGGGAAACAGTGGTCGACATCGAGAGTGTCGACGGAAAGCGTGCGACCGCTCCAAACGCAATGGAGCCTGCCAGAGTCAATGAGCCTGACGGCCTGTTCACGGGCAATCCGCACATCACGGCTCGGCTCCGACCACGTCATCGCCGCAGTGATCTTGGTATCGGACAGCTTTCGTCCCTGCCTCTCGGCATAGATCGTCGTTAACCTCGACCATTCAGCGATGAGCGCCGGCTCGATCCATACATCGAACCGCTGGAGAGCGCGCCATAAATGCCTTGGAACTAACAGTTCGCCAAAGCCGGAGAGATAGACCTCGTTCAAGTGGATTGTATCCGGGCGTGGCACGCGCCCTGTCCGCTTGACCGGCAAGACAGGACCGCCACCGGGATAAGTAATGTAATGCGCGGGCATCCTAGTGATCGTGTCACACGCGTCGCGTAAAGCGGAATGAAGCGCGGCCGACCGGTCCAAGCCGAAGGACATGCCGATGCGCAAATCCAGATGCGAGACACCGTTCAACTTGCGAAAGCCGTCTTTGACGAAGCCGAGCCGTTCGTCACCCTGGTTGGTCGGGTTTTGCGGAAGACCGGCAGCGAGAAGCGGCTTGAACAAGCGCACCCAGTAGAGACCGACCAGCCCGAGTGGCACCGCAACATGGCCATCGTTGGTATCGCGTGCATATCCCGCGGTACCATCCGCTATCCGGCAAAGTACCCGGAGCAGCGCCAATTTGTAGGTTGAGGATTTATCGTCGTTGAGGATGATGTGTCGGAGCAACGGGAGCGCGCCGCTGCCGTCATCAGGCAGACGCACCGCCAGTTGGGTCCATGTGACCGCACCACGGCCAAGCTCGTCTTTGCTATCGGCCGCTCTCTCGACGAACGCGCCGTGTGCGCGGGCAAGATGTTCAATTTCGGCCCGCGACACGTCGTGGATGCCGCGCTCTGGCTCCGCGGGTCCATGCCGCAACGTGATCGCTATGCAGCCACCGGGCTTAAGAAGCGTGACCAGCTTACGGAAGGCGCGGGCTCGCTCAGCCGGCGGAACGTGCATCCAGACCGCGCTTAACAGGATAAGGTCGAATGACAGACCAAGACGAAACAGCTTGTCAACGCCCGGCAGGGAATCGGAGATCCATCGGATCGATGGCGACGGATGGAGCCGTTGGCCCTCGGCGAGCATCGGGCCCGACGGCTCGACGGCAACGACCTCCAGCCCGCGCGAAGCCAGCCAGGCCGCGTCTCGGCCAGTCCCAGCGCCGACATCCAACACCAGCGCCGGTGCGCTCGGCAGCAGGTCGACGAGCCAGCCGTGGACGATCTCAGCCGCTACGGACTCGTAGCGCCGCGATACATCTTCGGCATTGGCGTCGTACCAGCGAATTGCGTCTGACATCGGCCGTCAGAGTATGCGCCCCCTGTCGCAGCGGGAAGAACTGGTGGGCGTTTCGTTGTGATTGCCTCTCGCACCCCGAGAGGGATACGAAAGCTAAGGATTTTTCATGCCGAATTACGCTGGCAAATCAGCCGCGTAAGAATCCGTACTGTTTTGGCGAAGTCAGGAGGTTTGGAGAATACCGGCCGGAGAGAGACGAATTCGGGCTCCGGCGCGGTTCACTCGGTCAACAGCTTTGGTGGGTGAACCGCGCGGATACTGGGGTTTTCAGCGGTGCCGCGCGGAGGCGGAGAGCGTTGTCGCGATAGAAGTTGGCGGACAGGGTGGGATTCGAACCCACGTTACGGTTTCCCGTAAACACGCTTTCCAAGCGTG
>SXPO01000215.1 GCA_005793285.1 Nitrospiraceae bacterium | reverse complement strand
TCAACAACAAAATCCGCGTCCTTCAGCGTCGCGCCTACGGCCTGCGCGACGAAGAATATCTCAAACTGAAAATCCTGACCGCAAGCTTGCCTGAGCTATGAAAAACGCTCAAATCTACCCACTAAAAAACGCGAAGAGCCCAAATTGGTAATGCAGTCCCGCCGCTCGTGGCATACGCAATCGCGATGGCGATGCGGTCGATGATCGGCTGTCGGCCGATCGACGACATCCGTTGCGAACTGCTGGGTCTGGATGAGCGGTTAGTCACGACTACTGTGGGAAGGGATAGAAAATGCGCTTCCTGATTTTGCGAATCCTGACCCACAGCGAACTCGGGATGTTTCACGAGTACCGGCGTCAAGGCAAAGAAGGCTCGAAGCAGCGCGCCGTGAATTTCGATTGGGATGTAGTGGATCGGGTTTTCCCAGCCGCCAAGGATTCCGACCGCATAGACATGAACCTCAAATATGACACCGACAAGGGTATCGCCGAGAAGAAGCACTGGCTGAAGCGGCAGGAAAAGAACTGGCGATTGGAAGGAAATTGCCCAACCGACAAATGCTACCACTTTGTCGTTCCGGGGTGTCTGTTCGCCATGGAAGTCGACGCCGGTACCAGCCCGGCTTCCGGCTCCTGGGCGGTGTTTCCGGCAAAAAGTCCGGTAACCAAGGCGATCCTCGCAGACGGTGAGAGCAGCAGGCTTGCGAAGTCGGCAATGATTGCGCTCCACGACGAGGAGGGTGAGCACACATGGGAGATTCTTGCCGATGCCCGTCCAGATCTGTTCATGTCACAGCAGAAGGGGCACGCGATAAAAGTTCCCGCCGCAAAAATCGGCAACAAAGGTGTGGAGCTGCCTCCTAACCCAGCCCGGTTAGTAAAAATTCTCGCGTCGGTGGGACACACGCTGCCGAGCGCGGTCGCAGATCTTGTCGACAACGCCATCAGCGCCGATGCCACCAATATTGCCATTACCTTTGGTCGACCGGACAGCGGTCATGGAAGATGGCTGACGATCGCCGACAATGGAAAAGGAATGGATGGCGCCAAGCTTGCGGAGGCAATGAGAATCGGCAGTGCGTCAGAATACGAAGACAACGCCCTCGGAAAGTATGGGTATGGCTTGAAAGGTGCTTCGTGGTCGCAGGCTAAGGTTTTTACCGTTGCAACCAAATGTGAAGGCAAGCCACCGCATCACCTGACGTGGGATGCGGACGACATGGCTGGATGGATTGCAAAATCTGACGCTCTGGAACCATGGGAGCAGAAGGCAACGGTAATTGACAAGCACGGGACGGTTGTCCTCTGGAAAGACATGCGCCCGCCACAAGCGATGCCGACGGCACGTGGCCTCGATCCCCACTCTGCGGAAATCATGCTCCTGGAACGACATCTTGCTCTCGTGTTCCACCGGTTCCTTGAAGGCAAGGCAGCGGGGCGAAAGGCAATTGTAATCACCATAAACGGAACGCCCATAGAGCCGAACAATCCCGTGGGACATCCGCTGGTTTCCGCTTACGACCTCAAAACAATCAGGATCCCGACGGAAGCTGGGGACGGAAAGGTACAGGTCCAAGCATATCTTCTTCCTACTGAAGATGAGATCAGCAATTTCCACAAAGCCGGAGGACCGGAGGCAGTCCGCCGTGCCCTGGATTTAATTGGCCTGCATGGGAAGCGTAACGAGACGCAGGGCCTGTTCATCTACCGCCACGACCGGCTTATCAAATGGGGCGGCTGGCACCAGATGTGGGACACGAATGACGAGAAGACCAAACTTGCGCGTGTGATCGTCAACTTTGACAAAAATCTGGACGATGCACTGAAGATCAATATCAGCAAACAAATTGTCCAGCTTCCCCAGCAGCTGCAGGCAGAGATCAAAAAGATTGCTGATGTGGCGCGACGGGAGAGCCAGAAGAAATACCGCAAAGAGGTGTCACCTCCGCCTCCACCACCGCCACCGAAGGGTGGTCCCGGTGGCGGCCCCGGACCTAAGCCAGAGCCGCAACCTCCCGGCCCCCGTGGGCCGATATTAAATCCTCCCCCACGTCCCGAAACGCCGCCGCGGGTAGCGGTCAAGCCTGTAAAGACGGGAAAATTTGTCTGGAAGGTGACTAAAGGGATCACGGGCACACGGGACCTGCAGGTCAGTGATCTGGATCCCAGCCTCTCTGCGCTGGTTAAACAAATTGCCGGAGACCCATATGCAATCGCCCACCTCTCAGCCTTCCTGGATGGGCTGGACGAGGTGGATGTCCAGAAATATCTGCTGGCAAGAAAGAATAACTGAATGTCCATGGTCCGAATAATCGGAACGGTGCCACTGAAGCCCACCTGGACGGACAGGCTGACACGAGTCCCTTGGTATCACTGGGATCGCCTTGAGACGCTTCTCAGGGCCGATCCAAAGTGGGATCCACAGCAGGTGGATTCGGTCGCCACGGAGTCGCTCAGGGTATTGAAGCACCTGCATGATCCGCTAGGGGCATCTCGCTTTCAGGGCCGGGGCCTCGTCGTGGGTTACGTCCAGAGTGGCAAGACTGCTAACTATACCGCTGTCGCTGCGCGTGCCGTCGATGCGGGCTACCGCATCGTCATCATTCTATCGGGAATCCATGATTCTCTGAGGAACCAGACCCAGAACCGTCTTGAACGTGAATTGACAGGACATCAGGCGGATGGCGCTCCTCGGGCGGAACGTGGACGGGAGTGGATTTCCCTCACGACCCCGACCGAGGATTTCAAGGAGCAGGATGTGCGGATCCTGCAGTCCCCCGCTCCATTTCTCGCGGTCGTCAAAAAGAATTTCGCTGTTCTTACAAAGCTGGATCGCTGGTTGGAATCCGCAGACCGCTACCTCACCGATATGCCCGTTTTGCTAATTGATGACGAAGCCGATCAGGCCTCGATTAATACCAAGAGCAACCGTCCTCCTGACCTAACTGTCGGTGACGAAGAGGAAGTTGACGAGAGCCAAGCTCCCTCGAAGATCAACTCCTTAATCCGTTCTATCCTGAAACGGACAACCAAGGCCGCATACATTGCTTACACGGCAACTCCCTTTGCAAATATCTTAATCAACCCAGAAGCCGTTGACCGGCGAGTAGGAGATGACCTTTTCCCCAAAGACTTCGTAATTCAGTTACCTCGACCGAACGGCTACACGGGAACCGAGGAATTGTTCGGCGTTTCTGCCCAAGGCCGCGAAGTGCTGCGCACAGTGCCGGATGAAGATGTTTTGTCCTTGCGAGCGCCGCGCAGGCGCAAAACGGCCGAGATCGTCCTTGGCCAACAACACGATGAACTACCAGCATCCTTATCCGATGCGCTGCTCTCTTTCTGCCTGGCTGGCGGCATGCGAACTCTTCGCCCCGGTTTGGCAGATAAGAGCCACACAATGCTTGTCCATGTAAGCGCGCGAACTGCCGACCAGGAACGAATCGCCAATGCTATTCGCAACCAAGTGGAACTTTGGCGTGAAGCCGAACGACAGGGTCAGCGACTTGAAGCGCTGTTTGGCCCTGTTTGGAACACATATAAGACAGGAGTGGATGGCCCTTACGATGACTCGTCAGTCATTCAGGCTTCCATCGCTGTACTTCGGAAACTCGTCATTCTGGTTCTGAACAGTGTCACGGGCGAAAACCTGGAATATGACGAGAAGCCCGGTCGGCAGATCGTAGCGATTGGAGGCAACCGCCTCTCCAGAGGCCTTACGTTAGAAGGGTTGACGGTTTCCTATTTCTTACGAACGGCATCGATGTGCGACACACTTTTACAGATGGCCCGCTGGTATGGGTTCCGTCGCGACTACGAAGATTTGATCCGTATATGGACTACCGACGGAATCGCTCGCTGGTTTTCCGAACTGGCGCTGGTCGAACAATCGATGAGAGATTCCATCGTAGCTCTTGGGCGCGCCGAGCGAAGGCCCGATCAGATGGCTATAAGGCTACGCGCGCACAGCGCTCTCCTGCTGACCGCCCGAAACAAAGCCACAATGGCCCTTTCCCAGCAGGACTCATGGTCAGGGGAACACCCACAGACAGTTTTATTGCCATTGTCTGATCCCAATAAACTACGCGCCAACCGGATTTTGGCTGATGGTTTTATCTCTGCGCTTTCGCCATCGACGCATTGCCATGGCGGTCTGCTGGTCCGCGATGTGCCACCCGAGATCGTCTGCGGGTTTCTGCATCGTTATGAGATTAACGAGGATATCGTCGCATTTCGCAGCGGTCAGCTGGCGGACTGGATCATGGAGCGGTCGGCAGTTGAGGAACTTACCGATTGGTCTGTTTTCATAGCCTCCCCTGAAGCAGGATGCCGGGCAACAATTGGCGGGAAAGAAATAGGTCTGGTCAGACGAAAGCGTATCAGCACTGACAGCATTGGAATTTTGGCTCTTCGCGTTTTTTAGTGGGTAGATTTGAGCGTTTTTCATAGCTCAGGCAAGCTTGCGGTCAGGATTTTCAGTTTGAGATATTCTTCGTCGCGCAGGCCGTAGGCGCGACGCTGAAGGACGCGGATTTTGTTGTTG
>SXPO01000214.1 GCA_005793285.1 Nitrospiraceae bacterium | reverse complement strand
GCTGCTCCCATAGAGCCTGGCCGCCTGGGATATGAGGTGAGCCGGCACGCCGGTAATGACCTCCGCTGCTTCCGGCGTACAGTCCGAGACAGCCTTGAGCCAATCGTCGAGACCTTCGGTCCTGGAAGCGATGAAGGATCGATCGAGGAGACCTTCCTTCACCAGGACATGGCCCATCGCATTGAGCAAGGCCACATTGGTGCCAGGCCTCAGTTGCAAATGCAGATCGGCCAAGCGCGCCAGCTCCGTGCGCCTGGGATCGATCACGATCAGGGGCACCCCTCGCCGTTGCGCCTGTTTGATCCCAGCACCGACCACCGGATGGGACTCAGTCGGATTGGCCCCCACCACCAGAATCAGGCGGGCCAGATCGAAATCCTGAATGGAGTTGGTCGCAGCGGAAGCGCCGAGCGTCTCCATCATGCCGGTCACCGTCGCGCTGTGGCAGACGCGGGCGCAGTTATCGATGTGGTTGGTCCCGATCACGCAACGCATGAACTTGCTGAAGAGATAGTTCTCTTCGTTGGTGCCCCGGCTGGACGAAATAGTCGCGAGGGAGTCAGGCCCATGGTCGGCCTTGATGCGGGTAAATTCCTGTGCAATCCGATCCACCGCATCATCCCAGGAGATTTCTTCCCAATCGTGGCCTCGCCGCAGCAGCGGCACGCGTAGCCGATCCGACGAGTCGTTGTAAGTCCAGCCAAAGCGCCCCTTCATGCAGGCATGGCCCTGATTCGACGGCCCCTCGTCTGCCGGAATCATCGTCACGACTCGGCCATCCCGCACCCCTGCATCGAATGAACAGCCCACGCCGCAATAGGCGCAGGTCGTCCGCACTGTGTCGGTGGGCCTCCCCTGCTCCAGCACCGTTTTTTCTGTGAGTGCGCCGGTCGGACATTCCTTCACACAGGCGCCACAAGAGACGCAGTTGGATGTGGCGAACCCGGGAGCTGAGGGCTGATCGCTAAAAGCTGAGAGCTGGGATGACCCGGCTGCCGGCCTGGAGGCAAAACCCCGGCCGAACATCGTCAAGGCGAAGGTGCCTTGAATTTCATCGCAGGCCCTTACACAGCGGGCACAGGACACACAGGCTTCATTATCGAACGTGAAGAACGGATTCGACTCGTCGCGATAGGCCTGACGGCGAGCTGGATTCTGGTAGCGTGGGGAACTGACTCCACAAGAATCGGACAAACGCTGCAATGCCTCAGGCACAGGCCCGGCAGCAGGCTGTTCAGAGAGATACAATTCGACGATATTGCGCCGCAGATGGTGGAGCCGTTCCGTGTCGGTCCGTACCACGAGCCCTTCCCGCGCCGGCATCGTACAGGTCGCAGGAGTCCCGCTCTGCCCTTCAACTTCGCAGAGGCAGAGGCGGCAGGACCCGAAGGGATTCAAATGATCCGACGCACAAAGACTCGGGATGATAATCCCGGCTTTCTTCGCGGCCTGGTAGACTGTGTCGCCTGGCTCGGCAAGAACCGAACGGCCGTTGATAGTGATGTGCATAGCGATCCGCTTTCAGCTCTTCACTTGCGTCGAAATTCGTTCGGAAAATGCTCTATCGCCATCAGGACCGGGTAGGGCGCTCGCCCTCCCAAGGCACAGAGACTGGCGCTCTTCATGGTCTCGCCGAGGTCTGAGAGGAGCACGAGATCATCCTCCGTCCCCTGGCCGCTCTGAATCCGTTCGAGAATTTCTCTGCCCCGCACAGACCCGACACGGCAGGGCGTGCATTTGCCGCATGACTCGTCTGCCGTAAAGGCCATGAAATGCCGCGCCAGCTCGACCATGTTCGTTTCGTCATCGTAGACCACGATGCCCCCATGGCCGAGAATCGCTCCGGCCTTGGCGAAGGCGTCATAGCAAATGGGGATATCGAGTTGCGATTCCGGGAACAGACTCCCCAAGGGTCCCCCGACCTGCACGGCCTTAAACCGGGCGCCGTGAGCCATGCCTCCGCCGAATTGCTCCAGGGCCTGGCGCAAGGTCATGCCGAACGGTATTTCCACCAGCCCCGGCTGTTTCACGCGGCCGCCAAGCTGGAGGGCCATCGTCCCGCGAGATCCTTCTGTGCCGAGCGAACCATGCCAGGAACCGCCATTCGCCAGGATGTTGGGAATCGTGGCGAAGGTCAGAACGTTACTGACGATCGTAGGCTGACCATAGAGTCCCGATTCGGCCGGATAGGGAGGCTTCGCCATCACGACACCCCGGCGCCCTTCCAGCGATTCCAGCAAAGCGGTCTCCTCGCCGCAGACATAGGAGCCGGCGCCGACCACCACATCAAGATCGAAGGAGTCGTCGTCGCAGTCCAAGAGGTCTGCCTCGCGCGCCTTCTGAATCGCGAACCTCATGGCCTTCACCGCAGCCGGATATTCGTACCGGCAATAAAGATAGCCCTTCGTCGCCCCGATCGCCCTGGCACAGATCATCATGCCCTCGATCAGTCGGAAGGGGTCTCCCTCCATGATCATCCGGTCGCAATAGGTCCCGGCATCTCCTTCGTCTGCATTCGCCACCACATACTTCTGCTCGGACACAGCCTGCTGCGCGACCTGCCACTTC
>SXPO01000213.1 GCA_005793285.1 Nitrospiraceae bacterium | reverse complement strand
GAGATTGAGACTGAAGCCGAACGCGGCCATGAAGAGGGCGGCGCCGACTAACGATACCGGAATGGCGACCAGCGGGACGAGGGCGGTGCGGACCGAGCCCATGAAGAGGAACACGACCAGCGCGACGATCAGGATCGTCTCCGCCAACGTCTTGGTAATTTCCGTCAGCGCGTTCCGGATGAACATCGTGCTGTCCCAGACGAGTTTCATGTCGATATCGTTCGGTAGGGTCGGCCGGATCCGATCGATCTCCTCGCGGAGCCGGCGCCCGACGTCGATTTCGTTTACGCCGGGCACTGCCCAGATGCCGAGGTAGACGCCTTCGGTCTCGTCATACTTGGCGATCATGGTCGCTTCTTCGGCGTCCCGCTCAATCCGTGCCACATCCTTGAGCCTCACAATGGCGCCGCTTCGGTCGGCCACAATCAGTTCCTCGAACTCACCGGTCGAGCGAAGATCCGTATTGGCCAGAAGGTTGACCTGGACCAGATTGCCTTTCGTACGTCCGACCGCTGCCAAATAATTGTTTCGCCGAAGCGCACCCTGAACGTCGCCGGGCGAGAGATTGAAGGACGCGAGCCGGTCAGGGTCGATCCAGATGCGCATGGCGATCTGCCGATCGCCTTCGAAGGTGACCCGTTGAACACCGGGCAATGTGGAGAGTTGAGGCTGCAACGTGCGCAAGAGCCAGTCTGTGACGGCCGGGACCGTCCGTTCGTGAGAATTAAAGCTGAGATAGAACGAGGCGTAGGGTCGATCGGCTCGTTGGATTTCAATCGAGGAGGGTTCGGCCTCCGGTGGAAGTTCCGACCTCACCTGTTGCAACCGAGCCGTGACCTCTGCCAAGGCCGCTGTGCTGTTGTGGTTCAATTTCAAGTGGACGGTGACAGTGCTGACGCCGGCACGGCTGGTTGATTCCACGTAATCGATGCCGCTGATGGCGGAGACGACCCGTTCAATCGGGGTGCTGATGAAGCCTCGAATCGTTTCCGCGCTGCCTCCGTAGTAGATGGTCGTGATCACGACCATGGAGTTTTCGATCGTGGGATATTGCTGTACCGGCAGTGCCGTCATGGCCCGCCATCCGGCGAGCAGAATAACGAGATTGACGACGATGGCCAGGACCGGGTGTTTGATGAAGACATCGGTGAACGATGTCCTGGTTGTGTCCTGTGGCATGGCCATGGGCTTAGGGTGCGGCGGCTGGAGGATGCGCTTGTGTCGAGTGCTCTGTAGAGCCTGCAATGGCGATGAGGACTCCATCACGAAGCTTAAAGGAGCCCAGCGCGGCGATCTGTTCGCCGGCCGCCAGTCCTGTGTGGATCACAATCTCATCGCCGAACATGGAGCCGCTGTGGACCTGACGGCTCTGGGCTCTCGTCCGGCCGTCTTTGTCCGTGGCAATGACGAACACCTGGTCTCCTGCTGGCCCCTTACGGAGGGCGCTGACCGGGATGGCAACGACTGTTTGAGATGAGCCGACCGGCACCCGCACGCGGACCGATGCGCCGGGCGCCGGGATATATTGGGTCCCTTCGATCCTGGCGCGGACCATTGCATTCCTGGTCGTTGGGTCAACCCGTGAATCGAGCGCGATGATCTTCGCTGGGACCACCGGGGACTCACCGGCCGCGAAGACCTCCACGACTTCGCCGACCTGTAATCCCGCCGCAATCTGTTGGGCGACAGAGAAGTCGACATGGACTGCGTCGCCGACGCCCTGTAGTGTCGTCAGGAGCGTGCCCTCATCCAGATACTGGCCGGGGTGGACATCGGCGATGCCGATTCTCACGCGGAATGGAGCACGGATCGTCTTTTTGGCGATGAGCGCTTTGGTGCGGACAATCTGGGCTTGCGCTATATCCAGGTCTGCGCGTGCCCGATCGACTTCTTCCTGAGTGGTGGCGAGTTCCTGATTGAGACTCTGCCTGCGATTGAGGACGGTCTTGGCGAGTGCGACCTGCGCTTCTTGAGCCTGGAGGTCAGCTTCCTCGACCGACACGTCGAGGGCGACCAACAGTGTCCCTGCTTCGACGATCCGTCCTGGCGTCAAGTGAACGCCGCGGACTGTCCCGGCCAGTTCGTTCTTCAGCGTGATCGAACGTAATGCGAGGACCGTTCCGATTGACGTCGTGGTCTGGCGATGGTCGATTGCCCGCGCGACGGCGATGGTCACCGACTCCATTGGTTCAGGCTGATGAGAGGAAGCCGCCTGCTCGCCTTGGACGGATTCGTATTTCCACGCAGCCAGACCGAGACCTATCAGGAGCACGAATAAGACGAGCAAGACCGATCCGAGCCGATTCTGACGATTCATAGGAAATACCGCGAAGTGTGTGACAAGGAAGACCTTGGTCGCGACGGCGCCAATTGCATAGGTGTAGCCGAATACTCCGTTTGGTCCCCGTCCTCTTGCCGTCGACACGACAGCGCATAAGCCAGGCGCTGGAACGGGTACGCCAGATCATGTTATCAAATTCCTGGGCTCCATAGCTCTAGCCCGATGGAAAGGAAGGAATTGTCTATGCCGCCATGCAGGCGGTCGGCTTGATCAACGACCACCGGTACGGCACGTATCTGTACGTTGTGTACATGGAACTGCTCCCATTGCTCCCTGCCCTAAGCCCCGCTAGAATCCGCCCGCCAGCGTGATGAGGCCGCATTATTCATGAACAGTTCTGCTGCAATATGCTGTTAAGTTTTGTCATCCTGTATCTCCTCATCTCCGTCGGCATCGGGCTGTTTGCTGCGACCCGTGTGCAGAACTCCAAGGATTTCGCCGTAGCTGGGAGAAGTTTGCCCTTGCCCATTGTCACGGCGACTGTTTTCGCCACCTGGTTCGGCGCCGAGGCCGTGCTCGGCATCTCGGCGACATTCGTCAACGAAGGACTGCGCGGGGTCGTTGCCGATCCGTTCGGGTCGAGCATGTGTCTCATTCTGGCAGGACTGTTCTTTGCGCCGCGGTTATACCGCCTGAATATTCTCACGGTGGGCGACTACTACCGGTTGCGTTTTGGCCGCCCTGTCGAAGTGCTTTGTACCCTTGCTGTCGTCGTGTCATACGTGGGATGGGTTGCTGCTCAGTTTAAAGTGTTGGGGTTAGTGCTCAATGTCGTGACCAATGGTGCCATCAGCCAGTCTGCCGGCATTGTGATCGGCGCGGCGATCGTCTTGACCTACACGACCTTCGGCGGCATGTTTTCTGTCGCCGTTTTGGATTTTGTCCAGATTTCAGTGATCATGGGAGGTCTGCTGTACATTTCCTCTGTCGTGAGCGGGTTGGCTGGCGGCGTGAATACGGTGATTGAACATGCGGCAGCCGCCGGCAAGCTGGACTTTTTCCCGCAGGCCTCACTGATGGCCTGGATTCCTTTCATCGGCGCCTGGATGACGATGATGCTGGGATCGATTCCTCAGCAGGATGTGTTTCAACGCATCACCTCGGCGAAGGATGAGCGCACGGCGGTGCGTGGGTCGCTGCTCGGCGGGACGCTCTATTTCGGGTTCTGTTTCCTGCCGATGTTTCTGGCCTATGCTGCCACATTGGTAGATCCGGCTAAGTTCGGTGCCTTGTTGGAGCAGGATTCACAGTTAGTGTTGCCGACGCTGATTTTGCAGCACACGCCGATCATTGCGCAGGTGGTATTCTTCGGCGCCGTACTGTCTGCGGTGATGAGTTGCTCGAGCGCGACGCTGCTGGCTCCGTCTGTGGCCTTGAGTGAGAACGTCATTCGACCGGCGTTCGATCGGTTGAATGATGCAGAATTTTTGCGTCTGATGCGAGTCGTGTTGGTCGGGTTTGCCGGGGTTGTGTTGGTGATTGCCTTGTGGTCGGATGCGACGATCTACAAGCTGGTTGTGAATACCTACAAGATCACGTTGGTAGCGGCATTCATTCCGCTGTTCGCAGGACTCTATTGGAGACGCGCCACGGCGCAGGGCGCCTTGTGCGGTATTGTCGCCGGGATGGCGACTTGGGTCGGCTTGGAATGGTTCGGTTCGCCCGACTCCATCTGGCCGCCTCAACTTGTCGGGTTTGCGATGGCCGGGGCCGGCATGATCGTGGGATCGCTATGGCCGTCGCAGGCGTGTGTTACGAGATGACCGGACAGCGGCCAAGCTAGGATTGCTGTACGCCGGTGGGCTGCACGCGTTTTTGTTCCAATTCAGCCCATCGTGCGTAGAGTTGCTCGACGATCGCCTGCGCCGCTTCAAGCGTGGCATAGCGGGTGCGCAGCGCCTCGGCATCGGCTACGATCGCGGGGTCATTGGCTGCGGCCTGGCAGGCTGCTACGGCAGCCTCAGCCTTGGCGATCTTTTGCTCAATCGTATCCCACTCCTTTTGCTCTCGATAGGTCAGCCCTTTGCGTTTCGGAGCGGGCGCTGTTGTTTCGACGTCCGTTCCGGTGGAGCGGTTCTGCGCCGGCCGGCGTGTGGCCCGTTCGTTCCGCGCTTGCGCCGCTTCCCATTGCGCATAGTCGGCGAACCATTCGGCGCGGCCGTTGCCGTCCAGGGCCAGCAGCATGGTGGAGACACGATCCAGCAACCACCGGTCATGGGTCACCAGCACCAGTGCGCCGGGAAACTCCATCAAGCTGTCTTCAAGGACATCCAGCGTCGGGATATCCAGATCGTTGGTGGGCTCGTCCAGAATCAAGAGGTCAGCCGGCTGGAGCATGAGCCGCGCGATGAGCAAGCGGGCCTGTTCGCCGCCTGACAATCGAGAGACCGGCAGGTCCAATTGCTCGGGTTTGAATAAAAACCGTTTGGCCCATGAGACGAGATGCACCGACCGGTCCTGGTATACGACAGCGTCGCCATAGGGGGCGAGTGAGCGGCGGAGCGTAGCCTGCTGGTCTAGCGAGTCACGGTGCTGTTCGAACGTAACGACGCGAAGTTTATCCGCGCGCGTGATGGCGCCGGTATCCGGCTCGATCGTTCCAGCCAACAGCTTGAGCACCGTCGTTTTGCCGCTTCCGTTGGGACCCAGGACTCCAAGCCGCTGGCCCGGCCCAAGGCACAGCTCAAGATTGCGGATAATCGGCTTGCCGCCCAATGATGTGCCGAGCCCCGTGGCCACAACCAGTTGCTTCGAGCGCCGTCCGGACGAGGTGAAGTCGATGCCTGCCGGTCCCTGATCTCGCCGCGATTCCATGTCGCTCAACTCGTCGATCAATCGCCCGGCTGAATCGATCCGCGATTTGGCTTTGGTCGTACGGGCTTTGGGTCCGCGCCGGAGCCATTCGACCTCCCGGCGCACACGATTGGCCAGCGATGCCTGATAGTCGGCCTGAGCCGAGAGGGCTGCGTCGCGTTGTTCCAGGAAGGCGCTGTAGTTGCCTTTGGCCTCGAAGATGCCGTTGGGATAGCGGCGATTGATTTCCAACATGCGCGAGGCGACTGATTCGAG
>SXPO01000212.1 GCA_005793285.1 Nitrospiraceae bacterium | reverse complement strand
GTGATCCGTTCCGGGAGGGTGCCGGGTACCCGGGAGCCGAGGCGAACCAATTCCAGATGCGGGATCGTGCGTAAAGCCTTGAGGATCCGTTCCAGCAGATGATCCGGCAGGAGCAGGGGATCGCCGCCGGAGAGGATGACGTCGCGCACTTCGGTATGTTCGCGCAAATAGGCGATGGCCTGGTCGAGCTCGCCTTTTTTGAGGAAGCCCGGTTTGCCAACCAGCCGTTTTCTCGTGCAGAAGCGGCAATAGATCGGACATTGGTTCGTCACCATGAGTAGCACGCGATCTGGATAGCGATGGACCAGATGCGGAACTGGACTCATGAGGTCTTCTTCGAGCGGATCGTCTTCCGCCTCGAAGTCGTCCATTTCCGCGATGTCCGGGACCACCTGTTTCCAGATGGCATCGCTTTTTTCTTTAATCGTCGCCATCACTGTGGGGGTGATGCGCATCGGATAGTCGCCTACGATGGCTTCGATTTCTTTCGCGTCCACACCGAGCCGCTCCGCCAGATCTTTCGGTTTCACGATACTGTCGGCGAGTATGCGTCTCCATGCTTCCATGCCGGTCTCCTTTGCTGGTCGAGTCAATCAGCGGTAGCGGGCTTACGGGGGCACTTAGCTGTCGGTGATCCGTTCCTGACCGTAGGTCTTGTCCAGATAATCGAGGATCTCGTCGGTTTCCGTCAAGACGCATTCTCCGTCCTTGAGGACGGGACCGTAGTATTGGCCTGAGACCTCGTGGACAATTTTTCGCAGCGGACGGATATCAGGCACGATGATTGGCTCGTATTCGACATGAAGCTCCGCCAGTTTCTGGCGTACGACGTCGCAGTCTGGGCACCAAGACACATGATAGAGCGTGAGTGGCATAAACGTTCAGGATTGAGGACGTTCGGACTGTTCCTGCGCGACCGCGCAGGGCACCATGACCGCGTCCTTCATTCCGTGGATCACTTTCTTTTCTGCTGAGCAGACGGTTGCCAGGATACCAGCCAGTTCGACCGTTTCGCCAGTCACGAAATAATAGGGGGAGAGCCTGGCGCGGCCGGACATGTGTTTCATCTCGTCGGTGACGGGATCGAAATAGTCGAGCTCATAGAGCCGGCCCTTGTGGAACTCCTGCAGGATATACGGAGTTTGGGGAAATGAGGCCAGGGCCTTGTCGAGGGCGTCGGCCCATTCGTGCTGTGGCATGTCGTGCCCGACTGATACGCCCCGGCTGCCCCAGGCGAGCTCGGAGAACCCAGATGGTTTGGTGACGAGGTGCCGTTCTTTTTGGGTGGCTGTAGCCAGATCTCGCCAGTTCGTCACGGCCCGTCCGCCGATCGTCAGCCCGGGGATCGTGGCGGCGGGAGGGACCGGCGCAGGATCGAGCACCCAGGTGCGCGGCATGATGGCGGTCAGGTGCAGAAAGACCTCCCGGCCCAAAGCCTCTTCCCAGAAGGGGTGCAAGACCGGGTGGTGGAGCAGGGCGAAGGCCAGTTTTTCTTCCAGTGCCGGTTTGTATGGAGGCGTGATGGCTACCCGGTCCTTCTTAACCGCATATTGGACGAGTTCAGCTTTGGGAATATTCAGGAGGTCGAATAATTCATAGAAACGGTAAATCAAGCCGACTGGCTGGTCTATGCCCTCGCCGGTAAGCTGGAGCCCTTCTTCGGTAAATCGAATGTGTCGGGGCTCTACGCAGTGGGCGTCAAGACCGATGGCGCGCAGCTTGGTGGTGAGCCAGGCCATTTCCGGCCGATAGTCTTTAGCCTCTTCCGACATCACGATGGCGATGCAGCCGGTTCGTTGGCCGAGCTGGGCCTTCAACATGGCAGCAAATCCACGAATCATCCCTTCGGGACCCCCCACGAGCGAGAAGTCTGGGGCCTCACTCTTGGCATAGAGGCCTGAGAGGCAAGCGGTCATGCCGATACCGCCGGGGACCGAGTCGAGCTCGGTGATGACCATGCCGTCTTGGGTGGGGATGATGTCCGGTCTGATGACGGCAGGCAGGTGGTCGCGAAACCGTTTCATCCGGCTGTAGGTGAGCAGCCCTTCCGGCTTGCCTTGGTCGAGATAGCCGGCGACCCAGGCCGGTTGGAGCCCGCGCAGACTGTCGGCATAGAGGCGGTTGAGCGCCTGGTAAAAGGAGAAAAGCTGCGGCCCCAACTGCTGAAAGAAATTTAATTGGTCTTTCGTGAGCAGAAGCGGTGTCGTGGCAATGCGCCAGGTGGTCGTCGAGGGCGTGGCTCCGGGAGCGAGACTCTGGCCAGGTACCGCAGGAAAGAGCCCAGTTTGGCTGAGCTGGGCACGGATGAGTGTGCAGCGGTGAAGGAGGTCGGAGGTAAACAAGTCAGCCAGAGTCAGTATCCGTGTCAATGAAAGCTCTTCATGCAAGCGGTTACAACTGTACCATGGGCCTTAGACTGGTACAAGGGGAGCGAGGTCCGTGAGAAGGGGCCACTTGGGCGCGCCGGTGAACGGTGCTAAGATGGGCATCGGTTGATTGGAATCCTTCTCTGTTCATATAGGCCAAGGGGCGGCTGGATCTTTCTGTGACGTTCTCGATTGCGCTTCCACAACTTGTGCCGAACCGCGCTTGCCTCCAGTGCGATGTCTGTTGCCGGTTCCCGGACCCGGATAGCGCCCTTCGTCCCTATTTTACCGAGCAGGAAATTACCGAAGCCTTGGCCGGGGGCCTTGAGGGGGCGGCCTTCTCCAATCGGCGAGGGTCGCAAGTAGTTTTGGTTCCCGATCAGGCTGGCGAGGGCTATCTCTGCCCGGCCTTCGATTCAGCGACTTCAACCTGCCGCGTGTATGAACAGCGCCCGTTCGATTGTCAGCTTTATCCTCTGGCGTTGATGTGGGACGAGCCGCACAGTCACATCTTATTGGGGTGGGATACGAAATGTCCCTTCATGCGGGAGGAGATTCCTGCTGAGATCCAGCGCCATGCAGACCGGGTCATGGCCTTGCTCGACCGACCGGGCGTCGAGGAGCAACTCGTCTCGCACCCTCGCCTTATTGGGCGGTTTCAGGAGGATGTGATCGTGCTGGCTCCCCTTCCGCGCCTGACCGATGTCTTCGCGGCTCAGTGGGGGCCTGCGCCGCTGCATCGGCTCATGCTGGAGGATCTTCCGTGTGTGACGATGGCGTTGGATCGATCCGGGCTTTGTGGCCCTCAATCGCTTGCGGCCTATTCGCCGGTCTATCATTACATCTGGACGGGAGTCCTGGCCTATTGGTGGGTCGAGCTGCAGGGAGCCCTGTGCCTCTTCGCGCAATCGCCGGACGGCTGGTTCCTGTCCCTCCCTCCGATTGGACCCGGTTCGATCGAGGCCCCCCTGTCCGATGCGATGGAGCTCTTG
Organism: Nitrospiraceae bacterium; assembly: GCA_005793285.1. GTDB lineage: Bacteria > Nitrospirota > Nitrospiria > Nitrospirales > Nitrospiraceae > Nitrospira_D. The sequence continues at coordinate 487 of SXPO01000212.1, read as the reverse complement.
TATCGTTGGAACGGCGATTTGCCGGTCAGCCGGGTGGAAAACGTGCCCTCCCAGTTGGCGCCGGAGTTGGAGCGGCTGGGGTATCGTCTCACGTCCAAGGAACCGGACTATCTTTATCGCGCGTCGGACCTCGTGGCCTTGGCAGGCGATCGATATAAATCTCAGAGGGCTCTGTGCAACCGATTCGAGCGGGAGCAGTCCTGTGAGGTGGCTTCTTATCAGGCTGGCGACCAGCAGGGCTGCCGCGCCTTGTTGAAGGAATGGTCACGCCAGAAGCAAGCGGATGGGTTGGAATCGTTCGGGGTGATGCTGCTGGCCGATGCAGAGTCGGCGCATGAAATTTTATGGTCGCAGGCGTCGATCCTGCCGGTTAGGGGGACGGTGGTCAGGATTCATGGCCGGATCTGCGCTTATACATTCGGCTATTGGTTGACGAGCAAGACATTCTGTGTCCTAGTAGAGGTTACGGACCGGACCTTCCCCGGTC